>QJVW01000031.1 GCA_003235575.1 Candidatus Eiseniibacteriota bacterium
GTTCGAAATGGCGGAGAGGAGAGGATTCGAACCTCCGATAGGGTATTAGCCCTACAACGGTTTAGCAAACCGCCGCCTTCAGCCACTCGGCCACCTCTCCCCCATTGGGAGCCCCTACTCGGAGCCGGGTGATACTACCCGCCCGGGGCCGTACGGTCAAGATACGC
Organism: Candidatus Eiseniibacteriota bacterium; assembly: GCA_003235575.1. Taxonomy (GTDB): domain Bacteria; phylum Eisenbacteria; class RBG-16-71-46; order SZUA-252; family SZUA-252; genus SZUA-252. The sequence goes on from QJVW01000031.1 coordinate 168, forward strand.
CGCTGAAGGTATTTCCGCCTGGATCGAGTCGATTCGACGTCGTCGCGCCGTGGGCGCGGGCCCCGTGCCCGCCCCCATTCCGATACGTACCCCCAAACCCAGGGGTTTCGCCAATTAGGACTGCCTCAAGGGGTAGGACGGTTGGAGCCTTCGTTTGGCGGGTGCTCGTCGGGCGGGCGGCCTTCGGGCCAGTGGGGTTCGACATGGATCGTCACCTCGACGATCTGCGGGTGGGCGCGCTGAACGTCTTCCTTCACGTCATGGGCCAGTTTGTGGCTCTCGCGGACGGTCATTTCCGGCGAAACCTCGAGGTGCATGTCGGCGACGAAGTAGAGTCCCATCTTCCGCATGAGGAGCTTCTCGACCCGGTCGACACCCGGCCTCGCCTCGGCCACCGCGCGGGCGGCCTCGAGCAGATCCGGCGACGCGGTGTGGTCCATCAGTTCCCGTACCGCCGGGCGGAGCATGCGCCAGCCCGTCGTCATGATGATGCCGCTGGCGAGAAGCGCGGCCCACGCATCCGCCGTTTCGTAGCCCTCCCCGCCCACGAGAGCGATCGTGATGCCGACCGCCGCGAGCGCCGACGTGATGGCGTCGCTCCGGTGGTGCCACGCGTCGGCGTGGACCGCATGGCTCCCGACTTCCTTTCCGACGCGCAGCACGAACCGGAAGAGCACTTCCTTCACCACGATGACGCCGAGGAGAAGCGCCAGGGTGAAGGGGGCCGGGGCGCGGTGCGGCACGGCGATCTCTCGGATCGCCTCCGCGGCGATCGTGACGGCGGCCGCGAAGATGAGAATGGCGACGAGGGCGGCGGCCAGGGGCTCCGCTTTTCCGTGGCCGTACGGGTGGTTGTGGTCCGGGGGACGCGAGGCGATCTGCAGGCCGCGCCAGACCACGATCGACCCGATGGAATCCCCCAGCGACTCGATCGCGTCGGCCACGAGCGCGTAGGACGTTCCGAGAATGCCGCCCGTCAATTTCACCGTGGCGAGCAGGAGATTCGCGGTCAGGCCGATCACGCTGGAGCGCATGCCGCGGACGTACTGCTCACGATTCCGCGCATGCACATCGGCTTGGGGCATGGAAGGCATCGGGGGCATCATACCGCCCCCGGGCCGGTCCTTCATGAAATCTTCACGATTCCGTGTCATTCTCGAAGGATGGCGGTGAAGGCGAAGACTCGGATCATGGTGGTGGAGGACGATCCCAAGACCGCGAGCCTCGTGCGCCTCTATCTCGAGCATGCGGGCTACGATGTCGTTGTGGCCCCGAACGGTAGAGAGGCGCTGCGTCTCGCGGCCGCGGAGCCGCCGCCGGCGCTCGCGGTGCTCGACGTCATGCTTCCGCAGGTGGACGGCTTGCAGGTGTGCCGGGAGATCCGCCTCGGGTCGGACATGGCCGTGATCCTGCTCACGGCGCGGAGCACCGAGGAGGACCGTTTGGAGGGTCTCGACCTCGGCGCGGACGACTACGTCACCAAGCCGTTCAGTCCACGCGAACTGGTGGCGCGCGTCCGGGCCGTGCTCCGAAGGCGCGGCCCGTCGGGCGACGGCGCGGGGACGAGGCTGGACGGCGATCCGCGCCGCCGGCCCGGAGCGGCGTCCGACCACGGCGATGCCACGCTTCGCGCCGGCTCGATCGAGATCGACCCGGCGCGGCATGCCGTGCGGGTCGCGGACCGTACGGTGGAGTTGACGCCGCGCGAGTTCGACCTGCTCCACGCGCTGGCGCGCCGCCCCGGAAGGGTGTTCTCGCGCGAGGATCTGGCGGCCGCGGCGTTCGGTCCGGATTACGAAGGCTCGGGGCGCACGATCGACGCGCACATCAAGAACCTACGATCCAAGATCGAATCCGATCCCGCCGATCCGTCCATCGTGGTGACCGTGTACGGGGTCGGCTACCGGTTGGCGGAGCGCGTGGACGATGCGTAGCCTCCGCGCCCGGCTCCTGCTCATTGTCGGATTCGTCTCGGCGGTCGCCGTGGCGACCGTCGTCCTCGTTTCGCGCGTAGGGGTCCGAACGGAGTTCCGGCGATTCGAAACGCGTGCGCGCGCCTTCGCCGTGGAGGATGCCGCCGAGGCGATCCAGACCTGGGTCGACGAAGGCGGGAACCCGCACGAGAGCAGCCGCCTCCTCAGCCGCTTCGACCGCCCCGGCCACGACGCGCTGGTCCTGGTCGATTCCACGGGGCAGCTCCTCTCGGCCTCGACGCCGCGGCTGCACGATGCCGTGGTCCGACTCGACTCCATGTCCAATCGTCTCGACATCTTCGTCCAACGGCTCGAAGGCGCGCAGAAGCGACTGGAGCGGATGAAGATCGAGGGAGCGCCGCATGAGTTGATCATCGGGCAGGACGGACGGACCCGCGCCATGCTCTTCGGCGTGCCGGCGTTCGAGTCCAAGGGGGGACCCGCGGCGCCCTACGTGCGATCGGTGAATCAATGGATGGTCGGCGCGGTGGCGGCGGCCGCGCTCCTGGCCCTCCTGGTGACCTGGCTTCTCTCCAGGCGGATCGTGGGGCCGGTCGAGGCGCTGACCGGCGCGGTGCGCCGGATGGAGCACGGCGACTGGAACGCGCGGGTGGCGGTCCGGTCACGGGACGAGATCGGCGAGCTGAGCCGGGCGTTCAACGCGATGGCCGAATCGCTGGCGCAAAACGAGACGCTCCGGCGGCAAATGGTAAGCGACGTGGCGCACGAATTGCGCACGCCGCTCACCAACATCCGCGCGCAACTGGAGGCCATCGAGGATGGGATCGTTCCCGCCGACAAGGAGACCATCGGATCGCTTCACGAGGAGGCGCTCCTGCTCGCGCGGCTGATCGAGGACTTGCAGGAATTGTCGGCCGCCGAAGCGGGACGTCTTCGGCTTGAACGGGTCGCCGTCGAACCCGGAGACGCGCTCGAAGCGGCGGCCTCCGCCTTCCGCGCCCGGGCCGACGCGGCGGGGATCACGCTCGACGTCGAGGCGCACGCCGACCCGCTGCCCGCGGTCTCGGCCGATCCGGGGCGCCTGGCTCAGGTCTTTCGCAACCTCCTCGCCAACGCGTTGACCCACACGCCGCGCGGCGGGCGGGTCGTCCTCGGCGCGGCGCCGGAGCCCGGAGGGACGGCGGGCGCCGTTCGATTCGAGGTGCGGGACACCGGCGAAGGCATCGCGCCCGATCATCTCCCCCACCTCTTCGATCGCTTCTACCGCGCCGACCCTTCGCGCTCCCGGGCCACGGGCGGAGCCGGCCTCGGCCTGGCCATCGTTCGCCACCTGGTCGAGGCGCACGGCGGCGCGATCACGGTCTCGAGCGAACCGGGCAGCGGCACCGTGGTCGCGTTTACGATCCCGATCGCCCCGCCGCGATAATTCTTCGTCCCCTTCACCGGTTCTTCACACTCCCGCGGTATATCTCACCGACGTCGAACCACACCTGTCGCGCCAATCCGAGGATGGAGGTATCCATGATGAGGAAGCAGATCGAAGTCGTGTCCTGGATCGTCGTCGCCCTACTCGTGAGCCTCGTGGCGGAAGCGCCGGCACGATCCGGTCCCGTCGCGGACGGAGAGCGGGCGGCCGTGCGCCACGTGGGCGCCCACTTCGACTCGTTGGCGGAGGCCGGGGAATTCTCCGGCGCGGTGCTTCTCGCGCGTGGCGATACGCCGCTCCTCGAGCGCGCCTATGGAATGGCGGACCGCGGGGCCAAACGCCCGAATCGCGCGGATACCAAGTTCAACCTAGGCTCCATCAACAAGATCTTCACCCGCGTCGCGGTCCTCCAACTGGTGGAACAGGGACGCCTCGGTCTAGACGAGACGATCGATCACTACCTCTCCGATTACCCGAAGGAGAAAGGGGCGAGGATCACCGTCCGGATGCTTCTCGAGCACGAGGGCGGCACGGGCGACATCTTCGATGACCGCTTCCTCGAGGCACGGTCGACGCTGCGCACGATGAGCGATTACTACGCGTACGTTCGGAACCAGCCGCTCGACTTCGAGCCCGGCGCGCGGAGAGCCTACTCGAACGTCGGGTACATCCTGCTCGGCGCGATCGTGAGCGCGGTATCGGGGCAGGAGTACGACGACTACGTTCGCGACCGGATCTTCCGCCCCGCGGGGATGCGCGCGACCGCAGCCTACGCGATGGACGACAACGTCTCCAACCGCGCCATCGGGTACACGCGTGAATCATTGGAAGAGGGCGACGGCGCGGCGAAGCGGGATCCGCACCCGAACGACGACTTCCTCCCCGCGCGCGGCAGCAGCGCCGGGGGCGGCTATTCCACCTGCGGGGATTTGGCGAAGTTCGCGGCGGCGCTGAAGGGCGGCGCCCTGCTCGGGCCGGAGTACACCGCCACTATCGTCGAGCCGGACGGCGCCTTCCGCGTCGCCGGAGGCGCGCCCGGTGTGAACGGGGTGCTGGAGGTCGTCGGTCCCTACACGCTGGTGGTCCTGGCCAACCAGGATCCGCGCGGAGCCGAGCGGGCCGCGATGCGCGCGAGGGGATGGATCGAAGACGCGCTGCCACACGGCGTCGCGGCCCACTCCGCCTCGGCGGGCGGGGGCGGCGAGCCGAAGCACGGAGAACCGGTCGTCGTGCAGCGACGCGTCGGCGGCGACGCGGACGACCCGCTCGCGCGCCCGAAGCGTTCCTTCGTCCCGCCCGAGGGGATCGACGTTCCCATGTCGCTGGCCGATCACCTTCCCGCGGTGGACGTCATGGTGAACGGGACGGGGCCGTACCGCTTCGCGATCGACACCGGCGGGTCCGGGGCGGTCCGGATCGACTCGGAACTCGCGGAAAAGCTCGGCATGAAGAAGGTCGGCGAGGTGAAGGGCGGCGACCCGAGCGGAAAGAACCTGGTCACGATGGCGGTCGTGGAGGTCGACTCGATCCAGCTCGGTGACGCCACGTTCGTCCGGATGGACTCCGCCACGCGCGACTACCAGCATGGCGGCCGGATGCACGGCGTGGACGGCGTTCTGGGATTCGGGCTCTTTTCCGGATACACCGTGACGTTCGACTACCCCGCCGGGCGCCTTCGCATCGACGCGAAGGAACTCCCCCCGGTGAACGGCAACGACGTCCTCGCGTACAGCGACGAGGACGGCGTGCCCAGCATTGCGATCCAGGTCGATTCGTTGACGATGCCGGCGCACATCGACGCGGGCTCGATGGGGGGATTCGTCCTGCCGGAACGGCTGCTCGACAAGCTTCCCCTCTCCGGCCCGCCGCAGGTGATCGGCACGGCCCGGACGGTGAGCAACACGTTCGAGATCAAGGGGGCGCCCATGCGCGGAACGCTGCGCATCGGTGGGATCGAGTTCGTCGATCCGCGGCTGGAATTCCAGCCGATCATGCCCGACGCGAACGTCGGATCGCGCATCCTGCGCGGGTTCACGCTCTCCTTCGACACGCGAAACAAGAGAGTCCGGTTCACGCGGGCGTCCTAGGGACCCGGGGTGCCAACCTGTTCCGGCGCCCGTATCGGAACCTCGTGATTTTGCGTGGTGGGGGCTCGGCCGGCTGGCCGGGCCCCGACATCATCTATAGGAATCGGCGGACGCGCTCGCGGTAGGCGCGGTAGTCGTCACCGAATCGCTCCTCCAGGTGCTGTTCCTCCAGTCGGACGACCGCGCGCACGAGGATCGTGAACAGGAGCGGGAGGAGGGCCAGCGGCCAGAGCCGGTTCAGGGCGAACGCCAGCCCAATGTAGAACGTCGTGAGCCCCACGTACATGGGATTTCGGGTGAAGCGATAGGGCCCCGTGCGGACGAGCTTCGACGCCGCCTTGTGGGGGATGGTGGTGGTCTTCGCCAGCAGGAAGGTGCCGACCCCCGACATGGATAGCGTGAACCCCGCGACCAGGAGCGCCAGGCCGACCCAGCGCGCGAGCACCGCCGGCCCCGGCGGAAGCGCGTCGCCGGGGACCAGAAATCGCAGGCCGACGCCCGCGAGAAATCCGAGAAGATAGAGGAGCGGGGGTGGAATCCGGATCGGCGCGCCGTGCGCGGCGGCGTCGTTCATGCCAGCGCCTGCGTGAGGTCGTCGATCAAATCGTCGGGATGCTCCAGACCGACGGAGAGCCGCAGGAGATCCTCGGGCGTCGTGGAATCGGGGCCCTCGAGCGCGATGCGATGCTCGATCAGGCTTTCGACGGCCCCCAGGCTCGTCGCGTTCAGGAAGAGCTTCACCTTCGACGCGACGCCCACGGCCGCGGCGCGCCCACCCTTCACCCGGATCGACATCATCCCCCCGAATGCCTTCATCTGTCGCGCGGCGACGTCGTGCCGGGGATGCGACGGTAGCCCCGGATAGAGCACCGAGGCAACGCGGGGATGCTTCTCGATCGCGAGCGCGATCGCCTGGGCGTTGGCGCTATGGCGCTCCATGCGGCACGGCAGCGTCCGAAGGCCGCGCAGGATGAGCCACGATGAGAACGGCGAGGCGACCGGGCCCAGCACGTGGCGCGTGTGCGCGGCGCGATCGTAGAGGTCGCCGCGCTTCGCGAAGACCAACGCCCCGCTCTGCACGTCGCTGTGGCCGCCCAGATATTTCGTCATGGAGTGGAGCACGACGTCGGCGCCGAGCATGAGGGGACGCTGGAGCGCGGGCGACGCGAAGGTGCCGTCGACCAGGAACCTCGCGCCCGCGTCGTGGGCCATGCGCGCGATGGCCGCGAGGTCGAGGATTTCCATCATGGGATTGGTCGGCGACTCCGCCCAGACGAGGCGCGTCGTCGGCCGCAGCGCCGCGCGCGCCGCCTTGCCGTCGCTCAGATCGGCGAACGTCGCGGAGAGGCCCCACCGGGGCATGAACTCCTCGGCCATCGTCTTGAACGTGTAGTAGATGTCCTTGTGGAAGAGCACGTGCGAGCCCGACTCCAGCGATTGCAGCGCCGCCGCGCCGGCCGCCACCCCCGCGCCGAAGACCAACGCCGCTTCCCCGCCCTCGACCGCGGCGAGCGCGGCCTCGAGCTGGGATTGCGTCGGGTTCCCCCGCCGCGTGTACGAAAAGTCGCTCACGGGGGCGCCGTCGGGCGCGTGGTGGAACGTCGTCGAGAGGTGGATCGGGGGCGTGACCGCGCCGGTGGCGGCGTCCATCTCGGCGGCGGCGTGGACGGCGAGCGTTTCGAATCGCATGGAGGCTCCTCGCGTGGATCGCGCGACGGGGCGTCCCCCCGATGCGCGGGCCGGGTCGACGGGTAGTGGGGGAGGATAGCAGACCGCTTCTCCCGGCCCGCGCGGGGAGAGCCGAAGGGAGGCGCCGGGGCCACCATGGTCCCATCGATGGCGTGAGCGCGACCGGCTACCGTATCCGGAAGAACGCCCCTGGACCCGGCGCGGCATCGGAGGGGTTCCTTCGAGCAACGGACTCGCGCGGTTCGGCGGCACGGGAGGGATCGAACATGGCACGTCGGCTGGGACTGGCGGCGCTTCTCCTGGCGGTGGCGGTCGCCGGCGTCGGGTGCGCCGCCGTCTGGATGGAGCAGCACGGGCACGCGCACTACGAGCGGCACGCCTACGACATCGACTTCTTCTATGACGACCTGGCTCCCTACGGCGCCTGGGTGGATGTGGACCCGTATGGATGGGTCTGGGCCCCGCTGGACGTCCCGGCGGGCTGGCGCCCCTACACTGTCGGGTACTGGCTCTACACCGAGGACGGATGGTTCTGGGTCTCCGAGGACCCGTGGGGCTGGACCCCCTACCACTACGGCCGCTGGACCTGGGATCGGTACTACGGCTGGATCTGGGTGCCGGGCGACGAGTGGGCCCCGGCGTGGGTGGCGTGGCGCTACGGCTCGGGCTGGGTCGGTTGGGCGCCCCTGCCCCCGGACGTTCACTGGCGCGTCGGCATCGGCCTCCAATACACCGCGTTCGATCTCGATCGCCACATACACCGGTACCGCTGGAGCTTCACGCGCGCGCGCACCTTCGGGGTGACACGCGAACGGGTCCGGGTGGAGCCCGCCAGCCGGAACGTGACGCTTCTCCAGGAGTCGCGCAACGTCACCAAGTACGCCGCCGGCCCGCGTCCGGTCGAGCAGGGGATGCGGCCCGACCTCATTCGGGAACTTCGCGACCGAAAGATCCAGCGGTACCGGATCGAGGACTCGCCGACGCCGATACGGGAAAAGGGGGCGACGATCCGCGAACGAAGCGTGGAAGTCTTCCGGCCCAAGACCGGCGTGACGGCAGTCGTCAATCAGCGGGTGCGGAACGTGCCTCCGGGCGAGCGGCCGGTGGTGCCGCCCAAGCTGCTGGAGCGCGCGGAGGAGCGACGGCGGCGATTCGAGGAGCGCGTGAAGGCGGAACGCGAACAGCTGACCGAGGAGCACGGACGGGAAATGCGGGAGCGCGAGCCGGGTGTCTCCGCGGTGGAGTTGCGCCGAAAGCAGGAAGCGGAGCTTCGCGCCCAGCGGGAGATGGAGGAGCGGCAGAAGCGGGTGGTGGAATCGCGCGAGCGCCGTGTCGTGGAGGAGCGTGAAAAGGTCGCGAAGGAGCGCGAGAAGGCGGAGCGGGAGCGATCGAAAGCTCTGAAGGAACGCGAGAAGGTGGAGCAGGAGCGCGAACGCGTGACCAAGGAGCGCGAGAAGGCGAAGCAGGAGCGCGAACGCGTGATCAAGGAACGCGAGAAGGCGAAGCAGGAGCGGGAGCAAACAAAGGAAGAGCCGCCGGAGAAGGAAGCCGACCGGCCATCGAAGGACCGCCGCGACCGCGGGCGGTAGCCACGCGGCCGGGGGCGCTCCGCGGATGGCGGGGCGCCCCCAGGCGCCGTTACAGCAGATCCTCCCCGATATAGAGATCCGACAGCACGCGGAAGTAGCCGTACGCGTAGGCGTCACCGTCGAGGGCCACGCAGGCATGGAACGCCTGCGTCACGCCGCCCGTGTCGGCGGGGGTCAATTCCAGGAACGGTTCGCGCGAACCCGTGGCGAGATCGACCTTGAAGAGGCTCAGGGGAACACCTCGCTTCTGGACGTACAGCGACTTTCCGTCGCTGCTCGCACCGGCGAGGGACTCGCGGGGCTCGAGCGTGGGCCCCGGCTTCGCGGCGCCGCCGTCGACGGGCAGGAGGAGTGTCTCGCCCGAGCGCGTGGAAACGATCATCGTCGCGCCGTCCGCGGACGGGGTGGCCCAGTTCACCGGGCCCGGCCAGGAGGCCTCGACCGGCGTCCACGATCCCTGTTCGACGTCCAGCCACCAGGCCGTGGGGGCGCCGGACTCCTCCCGTCCGGAGACGAATATGCGCTTCCCGTCCGGAAGAAATTCCAGCGGCTTCGAGATATCGCGTCCGCCGACGTCGATCGTTTTCTTCTGCCCTGCACCCGTGGGATGAATCTGGAGCGGACTGCCCGGCTCGGGCGTGCGGGCTAGCGCCCAGCGTCCGTCGGGCGATAGGGTCCCCGCGCTGCCTTCGCCGAGCCGAATCACGGGGGAACCGTTCGTTCCGCGAATGCACGTCAAGTAATTCGGGCCGACACCCTCGTTCTCCTCGTCGAAGAGCACGGTCTTCCCGTCGGGCGAAATCGACGCCAGAAGCGTCCAGTCGAGCCACGAGAGGTCCCGCTCCTTCGTGTCCCCGGGCGCCTTGCCGTAGATGCCGATCCGCACGTTGTCCCGCGAGAGGAGAACGCGGCCGTCCTTCGAGATGTCGAGGAGCCGCACCATCCCCGGAAAGCCCGAGACGCTGCGATACGCTCCTTCCTGCGACACGGCGTGAAGCTCCCTGGCGTTGCCGGACGAGGCCGCGGTAAACCAAATCTCGCGGCCGTCGGGGGTCCACGCCAAGCCCTGCGCGCTCGACCAGGTCCGCGTCAGCGTCGTGTGGTTTCCCTTCAGGTCGACGACGGCGATCGCGCCCCGATCGTCGCCGGGCCAGGGGTGGTCGATGAAGGCGATTCTCCCGCCGTCCGGCGAAAGCCGCGGGAAACTGACATGGCCCGCGGTTTCGTAGAGCACGGTCCCCAGCGGGTACTCGACGCGACCGCGGCCCTCCACGTCGCGCGTCACGACGAGACTGGCCCCGCTCGCGTCGAAATCGGCGAATTGAATCTGCTCCGCCACCTCGCGCGGGGCGCCGCCGAACATCGGCGCCAGCGCCAGCGTCCCCTTCCACGCGCCGTTGTGGGCGGTCTCCAGGTTACTCAAGATCGCCATCTCCCCGGATCGCGACATCGAGGCGATCATGGCGCTCGGCAGCGTCAGCGGAATCGCGTCGGGGCTCTCGGGCCGCTTCATGTAGGTGCGGAGCTCCTCGCCGTCCCATGCGGCGCTGTAAACGACCGTGACGCCGTCCGAGGCGAAGCGGGCGGAATAGACCATGCCCCGGTGGTACGTGATCTGCTGATACTTCGCGGCGTTGGTCGCGCGGCTGGCCGGCCCGCCGTCGTCGGCGGCCGCGGCGACGGGGCCGCTACCCGACATGCCGGAGAGGTTCTCGAGCTGGAAGGCGAGATCGTGCGCCGAGCGGAACCGCTCGCCCGGCGCCTTTTCGATGCAGTGCCGCACGATCCGCTCCAGGGCGAGCGGGATTTCCTTATCGAGGATCGTGAGATCGGCGGGATCCTCCTTCAGGATCGCGCTCATCGTATCGGCGGGGCTTTCACCCTTGAAGGCGCGCTTCCCGGAGAGCATTTCATAGAGGATGGCGCCGAACGCGAAGAGGTCCGCGCGATGATCGACGACCTGGCCGCGCACCAGACCGCGCCGGGCGCGGTGTCGGCCGCGGGCACGGTGGCACCGGTCCCTTCCCCGGCGTCCGGCCGCGTCAGTTTCGCCAGCCCGAAGTCGAGGATCTTGAGCCGGCCGTCGCGCGTGATGAAGAGATTCTCCGGCTTCAAATCGCGGTGGACGATCCCCTCCTCGTGCGCCGCGGCCAGGCCGTACGCGAAGGCGATGGCGAGCTCCGTCGCCTTGCGAACCGGCATCGGCGCGCCGCCCATGCGCTCGCGGAGCGTCTCGCCGTCGAGGAACTCGGTCACCAGGAAGGGTTGCCCGTCGTGCTGCCCGACGTCGTAGATCTGGAGGATGTTCGGATGGTTGAGCCGCGCGGCGGCGCGCGCCTCGAGCTCGAAGCGGCGCTGGCGGTCCGCATCGGCGGCCAGGGCGGCGGGAAGGACCTTGACCGCGACGTCGCGGCCCAAACGCGGGTCGCGCGCCTTGTAGACCTCGCCCATGCCTCCGGCCCCGAGGGGGCCGAGGATTTCGTACGCGCCGATGGTGGTTCCGGTAGGAATGCTCATGGGAAGAGCCAGGGTATCACAGGAGCCGGACTACTCGGAACGTTCCGAACCCACGCCCTGGGCCGGATGATGGTGCTCCCACCACGCGTGCGCGCGTTCCCTGGTCCAGGGTTCGCGCGTCTCGATCGATCCCAGCGCCCCGGCCAACGCGTCGGCCGAACCCGGCCGGTCGTCCGGGTTCTTG
>QJVW01000150.1 GCA_003235575.1 Candidatus Eiseniibacteriota bacterium
CGACACGATGTACACGATGTGCGGGCGCGGAGCGTCCTGCGTGGCGGCCGGCCGTGGCAGAACGGCGCCGGAGCAGAACACGAGCAGGGTGACGGCGGGGATGGCAGGGCGAGCAGTACGCAAGGCGCGGCTCCGGACAGGGACACGAGCGTTCGTGCGTCATGCCCCCAAGGGGAATCGAACCCCTGTTCCCACCTTGAAAGAGTGGTGTCCTAGCCGCTAGACGATAGGGGCGTCGCGCGAGGAGACAGTAGCGGTAACGGGATTCGAACCCGTGTTTTGGCCTTGAGAGGGCCACGTCCTGGGCCTCTAGACGATACCGCCGCGACCGGGCGCAAATATCGTCACCGCGCGCGGGACCGCGCAACCCTGCGGCGCCGACTGGTTGACGCTGGCGCCGAACCCCCTACCCTTCGGCCGTCCGTGGACCCGCTCATCCCCCGCCCGATGCGCTGGGCGCTGCCCGAAGCAGCCCTGCTGGCCGCCGCGGCCCTCCTCGCCCGCGTCGACGCAGCGGCCGCTCCGCTCGCGCAGTTCGGCCCCTTCTTCGCCGCCAGCGTCGCTGCGGCGGGGCTGTGGATCGGCGCGCGCTACCAGCGCGCCCGGGTGGCATTCGCCATGATACTGATCGCCGGCGCCGCCGGCGCTCTCGCCACCGCCACCGGCCCGGGACTCGCCGCGCGCGTGGTCTTTCAATCCATCGCGCTGCTGCTGCCGCTCAACCTCGCCGCCCTCGCCTGGTCGCTCGACCGTGGCATTCTCACCCCCACGGGCCTGACGCGGCTCGGCGCGCTCGCCGCCCAGGCGATCGTCGTCGCAGCCTACGCCACGACCGCGCCGGACACGGCGCTGGGGTTGCTCGATGCCCGGCTCCTGCCGTCTCACCTCACCGATTGGACCCGCGTCGGTGACCTCGGCGTCGTCGCCTTCGCGCTGGCGGCGATCAGCCTGGGAGCGAGCCTCGCGCTTGCGGGCGGCGCGGCGCGGCGACCCTGGCTGTGGGCGCTCGCCGCCTGCTTTCTCGCCCTGCAGCACGCCCGACCCGACCCCGCCCCGCTGCTGTACCTCGGCACCGCGGCACTGATGCTCGTGGTCACGATGGTGGAGCAGACGTTCGTGATGGCCTACCACGACGGCCTCACGGGCCTGCCCGCCCGGCGCGCGCTGCACGACGCCCTGCTGCGCCTCGGCGACCGCTACGCCATCGCGATGGTGGACGTGGACCACTTCAAGCGACTCAACGACACGCACGGCCACGACACCGGCGACCAGGTATTGCGCATGGTGGCCTCGCACCTCGCCCGGATGGGAGGTGGCGGCACGGCCTACCGCTACGGCGGCGAGGAGTTCGCGCTGCTGTTTCCCAACACCGACCCCGCGGATGCCGTTGGTGAGCTCGAGCGCCTGCGCACGGCGATCGCGCGGACGGATTTCGCCCCGCGCGCCCGGCTGCGGCCACGCCGCAGGCCCGCGAAGCCGCGCGCCCGGAAGTCACCGAAACGCCTGGCGGTGACCGTGAGCATCGGCGTCGCGGGACCGAACGGCCGGCGCGGCGCCGAGGCCGTGCTCAAGGCGGCGGATGCGGCGCTGTATCGGGCGAAAAAGGGAGGGCGGAATCGGGTCGAAGCGTGACGGCAGGGAAAGGGGAGAGGGGAGAAGGACGCTCCGCTGACAGGCGTTCACGTCTCGCGGAGTGTCCCTCTCCCCTCTCCCTTCTCCCACATCCCGTCGTCAGAGCTGAAGCACCGGCCTCGGCATCGTCCACTGCCCGTTGATGATCTCCTCATCGGGGAGATAGTACCGAGCGTGCCGCCCCATCAGGGCCGGACGAGCTCCGGGTCGCCCGGCCGCCACGTCTGGTCGTAGAACGACTCGAGCGGGCCGTAGAGCCGGAAGATCGTGTTCCACCCCCTGCCGGGCACCGTCTGAATCCAGTTGTGCTCCCAGCCAGCCGGCGCCTGCGGGGCAAAGTAGATGTCGTAGGAGCCGTCGGCGTTCTGCCGCAGGCCCTTCCCGAGGTTGTCGAGACCGGGGAAGCGCTGGTCGGTCTGCAGCATGGAGCGGGTCTGGTTGTCGTACAGCGTGAACGACCAGAAATCCTTCGCCGGCACGTTCGGCGGCAGGTGGACCTTGTAGGTCTTGCGGCCGTCGAGGGCGTTGCCGTCGCGGTCGAGATAGGCGATCAGATACTGGGAACCCACACCGACGTTCCTGGCCGCCATTGCGGGCGTGATCCCGGTGGCGTAGAAGTGCATGTAGACGCGGGCGTCGAGCAGCGTGGCGCCGTCGAGCACGAAGTCGTAGCGGCCCCCGACCAGCGGGTTGGTCCAGACCCGATCACCCGGATAGACGTAGAACCGTTCATCCCGCGGGCGGGCGGTGAGCGCCTGGGCCGTCACCGAGCCGATCTTGGCGGCCTCGGTGAGGATCTTCTTCATCCGGGCGTCCGGCGCGAACGGCTTGCCCTTCTCGATGCCGATGGAGGCCAGCAGGCCGCGGATCTCGGGATCGAGTCCGGTGGTCGGCTCGGCCTGAATGGTCTCGTTGACCTCATCCCAGTAGCCGAAGTCCATGCGGTGAATGGTATTGTGCTCGGTTCCCGAGACGTTGATGAAGTTCATCGTGGGCGGGTTGTCCTTCTGCGACAGCGGATAGATGCGGAACTTCGCCTTGGTGGCGTCAACCGCCGGCCTGGTCGAGCCGTTCACCGGGAAGCCACGCCACACGACCCAGTTGCCGTAGGTCGCTGTTCTCGCCACGAAGTAGCCATCCGGGATCGCGCCCTCGTACGCGGGCGGAACCAGGAGCAACTTGCCGCCCTGCCCCTTGTCCGGGCCCGCGTTGCCGAAATCGGTCACGTAGTGGAACCAGGCGTCGTCGATGAAGCCGAGGACCGCGGGCGGGGTCTCGATCACCATCGGCTCATCGCCGAGCTCGACCCAGGCGACCTGATAGATCGACACCGTATTGGGGGTCAGCCAGAGCGACTTGGAGTCCATCTGGTTCTCGAACAGGGCCGCGGTCGTGTTCGGCGGACCGAACGAGCGCACGCCCCGCTCCATCGCGGCCATCGAAGCGATGGGCAGAGCCGCCAGGAAGGCCTCGGTGGCACGCTGAAGGTCCAGGTTGTCGTAGACCCGCTGCGTCGTCGCCGCGTCGGGCACACCATCGAACGACGTCAGGGTGCCGATGCTGGTCACGAGAGTGTCCGGGGTCACGAGACCCGGCGGGATCTCGGTGGTCATCTTCATCTTCGGCGGCTGCTGCGCCCAAGCGGATGACGCCGCCAAGATGAGGAGCGTCGCCAGCGATGCGGCGCGGG
>QJVW01000038.1 GCA_003235575.1 Candidatus Eiseniibacteriota bacterium
CCCCTTGTAGCCGGGGACCCGACGCGCCACATCTTCGGCGAGATCGATCGTTGCCAGCTTCTGCGGGCGCGTGCGTGGCATGCTTCATCCTCCTCGTCCCTACATCGTGCAACCTGCAAGAAATCGTGCCATTCGGCGCATCGACGGCGCGCGTCTTGCCGCGGTCCATCCAGACCACCAGACGAAGTCCATAACGGCCAATCGACTGGCATGGTGCGAGATACCAAGGCGGGACGTCGTGGCCTCACCGGACGCTACGACGTACCGAGCAAGGGGTCGCTGCAACGGCCATGCCATCGGGCGCGATGGAGCCGGGGAGGGGGGCGCGTCGGGGGCTACGGCAGGTTCGTCACGAGGCCGTACGGCACGTCGATCGGCGGACTCCGGCGCCGCACGACGCCGTCGCGGTCCAGCAGGAGAACCCGGTCCGACGCGAGATCGGTCACCCAAACGCGGTCGCTCCCCGGATCCACCGAGATCCCGTACGGTTCGAGACCTCCGATCGAGATCTCGGTCGTGCCGTCGAGCGCGATCCGGGAAATTCGCCCTGCCCCCGCGCGGGGACGGCCGCGTTCGCTGAGCCAGAGCGTGCGGTGGACGCCCTCGACCTCCATGTCGGCGACGTTGTCGAGTCCGGCGCGCACCCGGGTTCGCGTGGTGTCGCCGGGCACCAGGTAGTAGAGGTCGTTCACCGTGCCGCGAAGCGTGGTCACCCATGCCGCGCGCGCCGTTTCGTCGAGCGCGATGGCGCGAATCGGCGCTTCGAGGTTCCACATCTCGAGTGGACTCCCGTCCGTCGGCTGCACGCGGAACACGAACCCCTCGTCGGAACCGATCCATACGGTCGGATCCACCGTCCCGGCCTCCACGACGCGCGCGCGGCCGATGCCGCTCACGCCCAGGCGCGGGTTGGGATCGTCCAGCGCGGGCCCGTACGCGATCACCTGCATCTGGTCGGGCATGGCGATCCATCCGATGCCCCGCAGGTTCGACACCGAGACGTCCGAGACCCCGGGCGTGAGCAGCGTGATGCCCGCGATCCCCCCGTAGAGACCCCGGCGGACGACGGTGCCGGATGCCGGATCGCTGAGCCAGAGCACGCCCCGAACGCGGTCGATCTCGGCGTCCTCGAACGCGTTCGTCGCGGGAATCGCCGCCACGACGTCCCGCGCGTCGGGCGAGAGCGCGAACACGCCGGGCGCGCCCGCCGCGAGAACCGCGAGATAGAGCGGACCCGGCGAGGCGGTGTCGGGCGGGCTGAGCGCGCTGTCGCCGTAGGCGAATCGCGCGACCAGCCGATAGACGTACGTCGAGTCGTTCACCACGTCGAAGTCCGCCCCCGTGCTGGCGCCGCTGCCGTAGACCGCCCCCGCCAGCGGCTCGGGCGCCTCCCCGGGCCGCCACCGATGGATGGCGTACGCCACGACGCCCGGCTGCGTGAGCCGCGTCCACTGGAACGAGACGACGCCGTTTCCGGCAATCGCGGTGAATCCCGGGATGCCGCCCCCCGTTTCGAGGTTGGCCGGGTCCAGCGGATTCAATCGATCGCGCGTCGTGCAGCCGCCCCACGCCGCCGCCACCGCGAGCGCCGCGAGCGTGGTGATCACCGCGCGCCGGGACGTCATCGGCCGATCCCCGAGACGAACAGGAAGAGCCCGCTCGTCAGCGCGACCTGCCCCACGCCGAGCGCCACGGAGGAGAGGCGGTCATAGTGGATCGTCCGATCGTACAGCCGCGCGATCTCCGCGGGCCTGGTGGCGTCGAGATACGCTTCGTAGGCGCGGTCGCCCTTGTGCCGCAGAACGGCGGCCCCGCCGGTCAGCGCCGTCCCCGCGCCGATCAGCGCCCAGTGGAGCCAGCGCCGGCCCAGGAGCGACGGCCCGGGAGGCGGCGCCGCCGGGGGCAGGCCCAGCGATCGGAGCGTGATCGCGACGGAGCCGTTCGCGCCCTCCGCGAGATCCACGATCGCGCTCCCCGAGAGGACGGAGTCGGCGTAGCCCCTGGCTCCGACGCGCACGCGCCAACCCTCCAACCGTCGCGGCGTCAGGCGGAGCGGCGTGTCGCCGGCCGCGACGTCGCGCGCGTCGGGACGCGGCGGGATCAGGGTGATGCGGGCGGGCTCGGGATCACTGCGCAGGAGCACGGGATCGCGCAGGTCGAGCCGGACGAAGAGGGTCTCCCCGGGCGCGACGTCCGCCGTCCGGCCGTCCTCGACGGGCTGGAAGCGGCGTGGATCCCCGCGAAACGCGCGGATCACGGTCCTGCCCGAGACGATCTCGACCGGGGAGACGGGCGAGGGCCCCGCATCGAGACCGTTGATCCAGACGCGCGCCCCGGGGGGATCCGTGACGACGCCGACCCACGCCGGCGCTGGCGGAGGCCCGAACGGGAGCGCGGGCGAGGGCGCAGGCGGCTCGGCGGCAAGCGCCGTCCCCGCGGCCAGCGCGAACGCGGCCGTGAAGGCGACCCATCCCTGGGCACGGGGCTTCCGTAGGTTAGAAGTCAAATCCTAGGTAGAACTCCCGGCGCCAGCGCGACTCGACGTCGCTGAAGTCCGTGCGCCGCGCCACGTCGTACCGAAGCACGACGTAGCCGCCCAGGTTCGTTCGGAGGCTGAACCCGAGGCTCCCCCGCGGGCGAGGAAACGACTCGAATTTCTCCCACGCGTTGCCGGCGTCGACGAAGACGGCGCCTTCCAGCGTGGGAAGCTCGAGTCCCTCGAAGGGGATGCCCAGCACGATGCGGTGAAGGAGGGGGAATCGATACTCGACGTTCGCCAAGTAGACGCGCGTGCCGAAAAGACTGCGTCGGTCGTAGCCGCGCAGCGAATGGGTTCCGCCCATCACGAATCGCTCGGGGTCGGCGCCGTTCGAAACGCGACCCTGGAGTCGGACGGCCAACGTGGTCCACTGGGAGACCCGCAAGTACCGACGGAGATCCGCGCTCAATGTCAGATTTTCGGCGCGCCCCGTGTTCCAGTTCGTCGTGACCGAGCCCGTGAGATTGTAGCGGCTCCCGTCCCGCGGACCCGTGCCGAACCAGAGGGCGTTGTCGCGCACGAGTGAAATCGAATGCGTGGTCAGGAAGCCCTCGCGCGGGTTGCCGTCGCCGCGGTCCTTTTGATCGTAGTACGCCTGCGCGGACCCTTCGATGCGGTCGAAACGCGAGAACGGATAGAGCGCGACCAGCGACGTCCCGGCGCGGCGTTCGAAGTAGTCGATGCCGATCGCATCCTGATAGTCGCCGGCCAAGTGGAACGCGCCGACGCCGTAGTTCCAGCGGTGCTGGCGGTTCACGTACCAGGCGCCCGCGTTCATCCGCGAGAGGATGTCGCCGGTGGTCTCGGCGGTGTTTCCCAACTGGAAGACAAAGAGCCGATTGCCCAGCAGGTCGCTGACGGCCCCCTGCACCCCCTGTCCCACGTTCTCGTTCGGATTGTAGGAGAGGCCGCCGGAAACCAGGTCGAGGCCGTAGCGCGGCTCGTACGGCTCCGAGGGCTGGGTCGATCGGGCCAGCGTCGATTCCCACGTCCACTGCGGCGGCGCCGCGACGTCGTCCAGCGCCAGCGAGAACGAGTCGACGCCGGTGGAATCGCACGCAATCTGGTAGATGCCGAAGCCGCCCTTGCGGTACCCGGTGAAGAGGAGGCTCTTGCCGTCGGGGGTCCAGGCCGGGTCGAGCGCCGTGCCGAGGACGCGACCGACGCGGCTTCCGTTCCCCGCGACGTCCACCGTGTAGAGCGCGAAGGAACCGTCGCGGTCGGACGCGAACGCGATCCGTCCACCGTCGGGCGACCACATCGGCGACTGATCGGTCCAGTTGCCCAGGGTCAGGTAGCGGACGTCGAGCGTCGCGACGTCGAGCAGGAAGAGGTTGTGTTTCCCCTCCTCGCCCCAACGGGTCCGGTCGGACGAGAAGGCGATCGTGCCGCCGTCCGGCGACCACGTGGGATCCGCGTCCGTGTAACGGTCGTTCGTCAGGCGCGTCACGGCGTCGGTGGCGATGTCCAGCACGTAGATGTCGCTTTGGCCGTCGTTGGATTGCCCCGCGAACGCCAGGCGTCCTCCCTCCGGCGACCACGCGGGCGAGGAGAGCGAAATCAGATCGTCGACATGGCGGCGCAGCGTCACCTTGTCGGACTTCAGGTCCATGATGAAGAGCGCGTCGCGTCCGCTCCATTTCGACACGAACGCCAGCTCGCCCTTCGGCGACACGCCGATCCTGCTCTGGAAGGGATGGAACGATTCGAACTGCGCCGTACGCTGCCCGCGGACGACCGACTTCACGTCCCGTTCGCGCCCTTCGTAGGAGGCGCTGTAGATGTTCGTGTACCCCCGACGCGCCGAGACGAACAGGTAGCGGTGCCCGCCGAAGAGCGAGGTGTCGGGAACGGCGAACGGCTTCAGGTTCACGCCCTGCGACACGGCGCGCTCCTCCGCGGCGAGCGTGAGGCCCGTCTTCTCCTTCACCTCGGGGAAATAGCGGCGCTTGAGGGCGTACTGCCAGTCGTCGGAGAGGCGCTTCGTCGGGACGCCCGTCACGCGCTGCAGGAGCCGCTCGAAGCGATCATCCTTGTAGATCTCGGTGTAGAGGCGGCGCAGCGCCTCGTCCCCGTAGGTTTCGCCCAGGAACTGGCAGAGCGACTGGCCCAGCTTGTAGATGGTGAAGGTGCCGTTGTAGCGCCACAGTTCGTGGATCGCGGGCACCTGACCCTCCAGGACGAGATCCGCGACGACCATGTTTCCCTGCGCGTCCCACTGCGCCGACCAGTACTCGGCCAGCCCCTCCGAGAACCAGAGCGGCGGCACGACGTACGTGCTGCGGCGGTGCTTCTTGTAGACGTCGTCCAGGATCGAGAACTGGAACACGTGCACCATCTCGTGATGAATGACGTGGCGGAATTCCCCGTAGGAGCCCGTGTACGGGAGCACGACGCGGCCCTTCATGAACTCCGTGAACCCCTGCACCCCCTCGGGAACGAAGAAGGGGCTCACGTTGTTCTGCTCGAAATGGTGATGCGTGGAGAAGACGATGAGCGGCACCAACCGAGGCACTTCGTAATCGAACTTCTTCGCGAGGTCGGCGTACGACTCCTCCGCGAGGATGATCGCCGCGCGAGCCAGCGGCTCCTCCTCCGGATAGAAGAAGACCTCGACGTGCTCCCCCTTCAGCGACTGCCAGTGGAACGTATCGTACTGGACCTTGTTCTTGCCGAAGGCGTAATACTGCGCGAAGGCGACGGCCGGGAGGGACAACAGGGCCACCGATGCGAGCGCGAGGAGCAGTTTTTTATTTTTCATGCAGAGCGGTGCCTCGGTTGCATCCGCCCGACGAGACGAGACAGGAGGGGACGTACACGTAATTATAGCACTCTCACGCGCTCCGACACAGGCACAAAGATCGGCCTTAACCCTTTTTTTGCAAACGGTTCGATCCGGCCACCCAGCATCCCCGAACGCGCACCTCGGACCACGCTTCGGGCTCGATGCGGCGCAAGTCGTGGCTCAATGCAACCACGTCGGCGCCCCAGCCGGGCTCCAGACGCCCCAGTCGCGTTCCCCAGCGCGCCGCCGCGTGCGGCGCCTCGCAGTGCGCGCGCAATGCCGCCGCGAGCCGCAGGCGCTGTTCGGGGTGAAACGGCGCGTCGTCCCGATCGGGATCGCGACGCAGCACCGCCGCGCGCAGGCCCGCGATCGGACCCGGCGCGTCGAACGGTGCGTCCGATCCGAAGTAGAGCGTCGCCTTCGCCCGCTGCAGGCTCCTCCAGGCGTAGGAACGAGCCGTGCGCGCGCCCCACAGGCGGCGCGCGATGTCGCGGTCGGTCACGAGATGGATCGGCTGCACCGACGCCACGGCGCCGAGGCGCGCGAACCGGGGGAAGTCCTCCTCCCGGGCCAGCTGCACGTGCTCGACGCGCGGCGGCGCCGGGAACCGATGACCCGCCGCCAGCGTCGCTTCGATGGCGTCGAGCGCGTGCCGCACGGCGCGGTCCCCGATCGCGTGGATCGCCACGCTCAATCCGGCTCGGGCGGCGCGCAGCGTCGCGGCGCGCAGCGTCGCCGGCGACGTGACCGCGATGCCGTCGCGGTCGCTTCCCTCGTACGGCGCCTCGAGGAGCGCGGTGCTCGATCCGAGCGTGCCGTCGGCGAAGATCTTCACGGGACCGAGGCGCAGCCGGTCGCTTCCGAATCCGTGCGCCAGGCCCATCGCCTCCGCCGCGTCGAGGACGGCCACGGGCACCGACAGAAGCAGCCGCAGTCCGAGCGAGCCGTCCCGGTCGAGTTCCTGCGCGGCCCGCCGGCCCTCGGCCGACCGGTCGAAGTCATGGGCGGAGGTGATGCCCAAGCGCCGCGCCGCCGCCACCGCGCCCCGCCATTCGTCCTTGGGGTCGTCCCTTCGTGGAACGTGCGGCCGAACCAGGTTCGCCGCCTCCTCGATCAGGTGGCCGGTCGGTTCGCCGCGCGCGTCGCGCGCGATGACGCCTCCCTCGGGGTCGCGCGTGTGCGTGCCGATCCCACAGGCTTCGAGCGCCCGGCCGTTCGCCCAGACCGAGTGCCCGTCGGCGGCGTAGAGAACCAACGGTCGGTCCGGGACGATGCCGTCGATCGTTTCGCGCACGAGAAGGTTCGCGGGCCACGCGCGCGGCACCCAGCCGCGAACCGTGATCCACTCGCCGGGCCGGGCCGAGCGTTCGCGCGCGCGCACGAGCGTCTCCAGCGATTCCGGCGTCTGTTCCGGCCCGAACGCCGGGTCCCGCATCGACCGGAACCAGGAGAGGAGATGGATGTGGGCATCGACGAATCCCGGAACCAGCGCCCCACCCTCGAGGTCGTACGATGCGACCCCGCGGCCCGCGAGTCGGCGAAGCCGCGCGAGGGATCCCACCGCCTCGATCGTGCCGTCGCGGACGAGGAGCGCTTCGCCCTCGCCGCGCCTTCCCCCGGCGGGCCGGGCGGAAGCGGCGCGCCGCGCGTCGAGCAGCGTGCCGCCGTGGAAGAGGATCCCCGACGCTCGAGGGGCGGCGGCTTTCATCGTTTCCCTCCCGTCGCCGCCGCGACCCAGGCGGCGTAGGCCGGAAGCGCGGCGGAGGAGCGAAGGACCAGAATCTCGGGAACCTCGTCGGGATGCAGGGCGCGAATCGCCCGTACGGCGCGCGCGGCGGCCGTCGCCGCGGTCTTGCCCCACAGCACCACGCTCCCCTCCTCCACCAGTCTTCCCTTCCAGCGGTAGACGGCGCGCGCGCCCGGGGCCACGGTCGCGCAGGCGAGAACGCCGTCGCGGACCAGCGTCCGGGCCGCCCGGGCGGCCGGCGCGCGCTTGGGGAACGCCGTGACGATCAGCGCCACGCGGGGGCTAGAGCGAACCTTCGTCTTCCGAGCCATGCGATCCTCCTGCATTCAATCGTGCCGCGATCGCCTCCTCCACGCGAGCCGCGGTGCGCTCCCACGAATAGGCGCGTATCGCCTCCGTCCCCCGCGCCGCGATGCGCGTCCTGGCTTCAGGATCGCGCAGGCAGGCGAGAATCTGCGCTTCGAGAAGCCATCGCCACGGCAGACGCGCGACGCGCGCCGTGTCGGCGTGGCGGGCGAAGTCCTCGGTGCCGCTCGGCGTGCAGACGACCGCGGCCCCCGAGGCCATCGCCTCCGCCGCGGTATTGCACCATCCCGCCCGACGCTCCGCCGCGACGAAGATGTCGGCGTCTCGATAGAGCGCCGCCAGCTCCTCCTGGGACGGGCGCAGCACCCAGCGCGTCGGGAGGCCCGTCTCCTCCTCCCGCGCCGGCTCTTCGGACCCCGCAGGGGGCGCATCGAACAGCGTCAGCTCGCCACCCGCGCCGCCCGAGCGCGTGTGTCGGGCCAGCGCGCGCCGGATCGCCTCCACGGCGAGCCGCGTTCCCTTTCGCGCCCGGGACAACCTCCCGTAGACCAGAAAACGTACCGGCGCCCCGCGTCCTGAGCGCTCGGGCCTCGGATCGACGGCGGGCGGGTGGAACGTCTCGAGATTGACGCCGCCGATTCCGTCCGCGCCCTCGATTCCCCGGCGGCGCAGGTGCCGGCGCATCCCACTCGAGTTCGCCAGCACGAGATCCGCCGCCTTCCACGCGCGTTCCGCCATCGGCGCCTTCTCCAGCACCGCATAGAACACGCGGAGCGCGCCGCGGGACTCCGCCGCCAGAAAGAGCGCCGGATCGGGCGAGAGGACCACGTCCCATCGCTCCGATCGAAGCCGATCGAGCGTCCCCAGCGATCCGCCAAACGGCAGCCAAGGATCCCGTTCGCGCGCCGTGGCGGGAAGGAGGAGCGCCACGTCGTGGCCGCGGCCCAGCCAGACGCGGCCCAGCTCGAAAAACCGTCGGATCCCGCCGTAGATCCCCAGGTGAGGGAGCACGACCGCGATCCGGAGTCCGTTGGTGGAAGCCATGAGGGGGCGGAGTTTACCGTGGCATGGCAGGGGAGGCGTGGGCTAAATTGAGGATCTATGCCCCCCCTCGAAAGCCGCACCAATTCCCGAACCGAACGCGCGGCGTGGAGCACCGACGAGTGGCTCCGCTATCTGACCGCGCTCCCCGGCGTGGCGGGCTACGAGCACATGACCGCCCCGGGCATCGAAGCGTCCTTCCGCGTCTTCGCGGACCACGTCGAGCGGGACCGAATCGGCAACGTGCTCGGGTGGATCCGCGGCACCGGCCCCGAGCCGCGGCCGCGGGCGATCCTCGCGGCGCACATGGACCGGATCGGTTTCGTGGTCCGCGCCGTGGAGCCGGGAGGCTTCCTGCGCGTGGCGTGCGTCGGCGGCTTCGACCCCCGCACGCTCCCGGGCCGCGAGGTGGTGGTCCATTCGAAGCCGCCGATGGTCGCGATCTTCGGGACCAAGCCGCCGCACCTTCAGAAAAAGGGTGAAGCCGACAAGGTCATCCCGTTGTCGGATCTATATCTGGACACGGGCCGCCCCGAGGCGGAGGTGAGGCGAAAGGTGCCCGTCGGAACCTTGGTGATGCTCCGGCAGCCTCCGGTCGGCCTCCTGAACGCGCGGCTCGCCGCGCCGGGCATGGACGACCGCGCCGGCATCGCCGTCCTGGTTCGAACCCTCCAGTCGCTCCGCGACCGACGGCCGGCGTGGGACGTCATCGCGGTGGGCACGCTGGAGGAGGAGGATGGCCACATCTGCTTCGGCGCGCGCACCGCGACCGAGGCGCTGGCCCCGGAGATCGGCATCGCCATCGACGTCACGCACGGCGATATGCCGGGCACCCGCGAAGGCGATACCGTGACGCTGGGCGGGGGCCCGTCGATCTGCATCGGGGCCAACACGCACGCGGGCGTCTACGAGGGCCTGCGCCGCTCCGCGCGCGCGTTGGGCATCCCGTTCGCCGTCGAGGCGACCCCAGCCTCTTCGGGGACCGACGCCATGGACATCCAGATCGCCGGCGGCGGGGTGGCGACGGGGGTCATGAGCGTCCCCTGCCGCTACATGCACACCGGCGTCGAGGTCGTCCATCCCCGCGACGTGGACCGTTGCGCGTCGATCCTGGCGCACTACCTCTCCACGCTCGAGCCGGAATGGCGGGCAACCGAGGTGTTGAAGTGACCGCGCCCCGCTTCGACGAACGCTTCCTGGAGGCATTTTCGAACGCCGACGGGCCGAGCGGCGGCGAGGGCCCCGTGCGGAACCTGGTGGTGGACGCGGTCCGCGACCGGGTCGACGCGCTGGAGATCGACTCCATGGGAAACCTGGTCGCACGGATCGCGCCGGCGCCGTCCGCGCGCAAGCGGCGGAAGCCCCACGTCATGCTCTGCGCCCACATGGACGAGATCGGGTTCATGGTGACGGCCGTCGAGAAGGACGGCCGCGTCCGCTTTCGCAAAGTGGGGGGCATCGATCCGCGGATCCTGGTGGGTCAAGTGCTGCGCATCGGACCGCGCGCCGTTCCGGGCGTGGTCGCCGTCCTGCCGACGCACCTCCTGACCGACGCCGAAATGACGGTCATCACGAAGATCCAGGATCACTACCTCGACATCGGAGCCTCGACGCGCGAGGAGGCGCTGGCGGCGATCTCGATCGGCGACTTCATCGCCTTCGATACGACCTACGAGTCGTGGGGGCGGATTCGCAAGGGCAAGGCCTTCGACGATCGCGTCGGCTGCGCCGTGCTCGCCAGCCTCGTGCAGCGGCGGCCTCCGGTGCCGGTCACGGCGGTCTGGAGCGTGCAGGAGGAGATCGGCCTGCGCGGGGCGGCCATCGCGGGCCGGCGCATTCAGCCCGACGTCGCCATCATCCTCGAAGGAACCGCGTCCGGTGAAATGCCCGGCGCCGCCGCGGAGGAACAGACGCCGCGCATGGGCGGCGGGCCGGTGGTGACGGTGCAGGATCGGAGTCTCATGGCGAACGAGCGCCTCGTCGCGATCCTCGACCGGACCGCGGCGCGACGGAAGATTCCGACGCAGCGGAAACGTCCGGGCGTGGGCGGCACCGACGCGGGCCGCATCGCGCTCTCGGGCGCCGGCGTGGCGGCCGCGGTCGTCTCCGTCGCCTGTCGCTACATTCACGCTCCGGCCGCCTATCTCGACATTCGCGATCCGCGCCGCGTGGTCGA
>QJVW01000148.1 GCA_003235575.1 Candidatus Eiseniibacteriota bacterium
AATCTCGGGTTCGGGATCGTCACCTCCCACGCCTACCGCACGGCGGGAGGCTACCGCGTGACGCTCGAGGCCAGTGATGGGATCGCGGCGGGGCACGCGACCGCCGACGTGACGGTTCTCCCCGCATTCGACGCGCGCGCCTTTTTCGAGAGCGGACCGGGGCCTATCTCGCTCGATGCGTCCGATGACGATCTTGCCGTGCGGTTCGAGCCGGTCGACGGATCGTTCCTCTCCACCGATGTGGATCCGGATCTCGTCGTCCTACAGGTCATCACGCTGGCGGGAGCACGCATCGACATCCCGACCACGAGGGCGGCGTTGGAGGCCGACGATAGCGACGGAAACGGCGTCGCCGAGTTCGTCGCGTTCTTCCCTCGCGAACCGTTCCGGGAGCTCGCGGCGGCCGGAGCGATTCACGGTCGCACGCGCATGGAGTTGACGGGGTTCCTGTACCGAGGCGGCGGCTACGTCGCGCCCATCGAGGCGACGTTCCTTCGTGCCTCCGCGTTTTCGCTGCAGATCACGCCGAACCCGTTCAACCCCCAGGCGCGGCTCACCATCCAGACGCGAACGGAAGGGGAGGTCAGCGCCACGCTGTTCGACGTCCGGGGCCGACGCGTGCGCGAGGTGATTCGTAACGAGCGACTGAAGGCCGGGCGGCATGACCTGCTCCTCGACGCCCGCGACGACGGCGCCGGTCCACTCGGTTCCGGAGTCTATTTCCTGAGAGTCACGTCGCCGGACGGCGCGATCGTGGGGCGCCTCGTCGTCACCAAGTAGGGAGGACCGCGCCCATGACGGCGGCGCCCGGTGCCCCGGGCGCCGCCGGGTTCATCCGGCGTCGCGTGACGCCGCGGGTTCGGGGGACGTGGCCATGGAGCGCAGGATGAGGAAGACGCCCAGCACGACGATCGACCCTGTGAGGATCACGCGGCCGGTGATGGGCTCGCCGCCCAGCGCCCACCCCAGGATCACGGCGACGATGGGGTTGACGTAGGCGTACGTGCCGGCGCGTGACGGTGTGGTCGTCCGGATCAACCACGCGTACGCGGAGAAGGCCACCACCGATCCCAGGAGCACGAGGTAGGCCAGCGAGAACAGGGACTTCGCGGAGACGACGTCCAGGCGCGCGTGCCTCCACTCCCCGAAGAGCGTCGCGAGCACCAGCGCCACCAGCCCACCCGCCAGCATTTGCATCGCCGAGGTCTGGATCAACGAGGGCGGGTGGGGGGCGTGCCTGGCGTGGACGGTGCCGTATGCCCAGCCGAGCGGGCAGAGCGCCATCACGATGGCCGCCACGGGGTCGACGGCGGAGCGTGTGAGCGATTCGCCGGGTCCGATCAAGAGGGCGATGCCCCCGAAACCCAACACCAACCCCGTGATCGCCAAGGGCGTCGGACGCTGCCCGCCGCGCCGCGCCCAATCGAGCAGCGCGATCCAGAGGGGAACGGCGGCGACCAGGATGGCGACGATGCCCGACGGCACGCGCTGCTCGGACCACGTCACGCCTCCGTTCCCGACGACGAAGAAGAGGGATCCGTACAGCGCGGCGGCCCGCCATTCGGCGGCGCGGGGTCGCCGCGCGCCGCCCCGCAGGACGCTCCATCCGTAGAGGATGCCTCCGGCCAGTAGGAATCGCACGCCGACCAACGTGAACGGCTGAATCGACTCGATCGCGAATCGGATGACGAGATACGTCGAACCCCAGATGAGGTAGATGGCGGCGAACGCCAGCACGATCAGCGGCAGGGGGCCCGCGGCGGGGCGCTTGGGTGTCGCGTTCATGGCGAAACCAGCCTACCGACCGGGCGTTCGGCGGGCACTCCGCGCCGTGCGCTCAAACTTCGCCCCGGTGGGAATCGGCGCGTGCTCCTTGATCGTCGAGAGCACGATCGTCGTTCGCGTCGAGCGGATGTTCTTCAGCGCTCCGAACCCCTCGCGGAGAAGCGTCCCCAGCCCCTCCGTGTCCGCGACCCTGACCTTCACGAGATAGCAGTCCTCCCCGGCGATCTGGTGGACTTCCTGCACTTCCGGTAGCCGGGCGATCTGCCGGCCGGTCTCCAGGCCGCCGATTCGTTCCTCGGAGTGAACGAAGACGTACGCGACCAGCCCCGCCCCGAGGGCATGCGGGTCGATCCGCAGGTCGTAGCCGCGAATGACGCCGGTGCGCTCCAGCTTTCGGATCCGCCCCAGGACGGCCGAGGGCGCCAGCCCGACCTGCCGCGCGATGTCGGCGTTGGCGGTCCGCGCGTTCGCCTGCAGGATGGCGAGGATGAGTCGGTCGGTTGGGTCCAGCATTGGGGTTGCCCTCCAGTTTCGAATTTAATTCTGCCACAGTGCCTATCTGGAGAACAACCGTCGTAAATTGCCTGAAATAACCGACGCCATAATCGAAGGACCGTGACGACGATCGGGCGTAGAATGAACCGGCGGCGCCGTGAGGGCGCCGGAAAGGGGGCACATGTTCCTTCTCCTCTTGGTCACGACGCTCGGTGTCGCGCTTCTGACGTCGGCCGTGGTGGTTGCGTTCTTCAAGAAGCCGATCCGCCAAATCCTCGATCGGATCATCGGGGAGACGATCGCGGAGGGATGGCAGCGGTTCCTCCTCTTCGCCATCTACGTCGTGGGTGTTTCCTCCGGGGTCCAAATCTGGAAATTGGAGCAGTACGTCCATCCACAGGCGACGGGTCCCGGGGGGCGCGCGCAGGTCCTGGCGCTGGACGGCGCCTCGCTGGGTCTCGAGATCTATCGCACCATCATCCAGGTCCTGCAGGGCATCGCGTGGGCGCTGCTCGTGTTCTTCGTCGTCGCCTTGATCGCCTTCGCGATCACGCGCCGGGCGGAATCGCGGCGGGGCGAAGGAGGTGCGCCGTGAGAACGGCGCGTCGCGCCGGGGCGGGCCTGTTCCTCCTCACCCTCCTACTGGTCGCCTTCGTCGCGACCTGGCTCGCCGCCAACGGCGAGTCGCCGTGCGGCTGGGGGATCTTCCATCCATAGCCGCCGGGGGCGCGACGGCGTCGTGGGCGGAACTCCCGCGCCTCGGCGCGCGTAGTACCGCATAGCCATGAACCTGGGACTGATCGGACTCCTCCTCGGCGCGTCCTTCGCGTCGGGGATCAACCTCTACGCGACGGTCGCGACGCTCGGCCTCCTGCATCGGTTCGACGTGATCGCGCTACCGCCGTCGCTCCACCTCCTCGCGCATCCGGTGGTGGTGGGGCTGGCGATCGCGCTTTACGTCGTGGAATTCGTCGCGGACAAGGTTCCCGCGGTCGATCACGTCTGGGACGTCGTGCACACGTTCGTGCGGCCGCCCGCCGCCGCCCTGCTCGCCTACGCCGCCGTCGCGCCGACGCCGGTCCCCGAAGTATGGCGGCTTGTCGCGGCGCTCCTGGCGGGGACGATCGCACTCACCGCCCACGCGACGAAGGCGACCGCGCGCGGCGCGGTCAACGCCAGCCCCGAGCCCGTCAGCCGCGCGGTGATCAGCCTCGGCGAGGACGTCCTCGCCGTCAGCGTGGCCTGGCTGGCGGCGACGCACCCCCTCGTCGCGGCCATCGTCGTCGCGCTTCTCCTCGCCGGCTGCGTGACGCTTCTCGTCGTCTTCGTCCGCGTGGCGCGCGGCCTCTGGCGGCGGCTTCTCGGCCGGCGAAGCACCCCCAACGAAAAACCCGCTCCGATCTAGCTCGGAACGGGTCGGCGATGCCGCGCGGCGGGCGCGCGGGGACTACACCTCGAGCGGCTTCCGCTTGTTGTGGTCGAGGACGCGCTTGCGGATCCGGAGGGCCGCGGGCGTCACCTCCAGAAGCTCGTCGTCGTTGATCCACTCGATGGCCGACTCGATCGTCAGCTCGCGCGGCGGGGTCAGCACGATGCTCTTCTCGGACGTCGACGCGCGCATGTTCGTCAGGTGTTTCTTCCGGCATACCTGGATCACCAAGTCGCCGTCCTTGGGCTGCTCCCCGACGACCTGTCCCGCGTAGACCTTGTCGGTCGGCTTCACGAAAAAGAGTCCGCGGTCGGAGAGCTGGTCGAGGGCGTAGGCCGTCACGTCGCCGCCTTCCTTGGCGATCATCGCGCCGCGCTTGCGGTGGGGAAGCGCCCCGCGGTGCGGGCCGTACTCGTCGAACATATGGTTCAGGAGGCCGGTCCCCTTCGTGAGGGTCAGAAACTCCGTCCTGAATCCGAGCAGTCCGCGCGAGGGGATCGAGAACTCCATCCGCGCGCGGTCGCCGTGCTTGCCCAAATGCTGCAGCTCGCCGCGGCGCTCGCCCAGCGCCGAAATCACCGCGCCGGTGTACGCCCCGTCGCAGTCGATCACCAGTTCCTCGTACGGTTCGAGCAGCGTTCCGTCCGCGTCGCGGTGGAAGATCACCTGGGGTCGGCCCAGCGCGAACTCGAATCCCTCCCGCCGCATCGTCTCCGCCAGGATCGAGAGCGAAAGCTCCCCCCGGCCCATCACGAGGAACGAGTCGACCTCCACCGCGCGTTCCATGCGCAGGCCCACGTTCCGCTCCAGCTCGCGCTCCAGCCGATCCAGGATGTGCCTGCTGGTGACGTACTTGCCCGAAAGTCCGGCGTGCGGCGAGTCGTTGACGCGGAACTCCATCGACAGCGTCGGCTCGTCGACCCGGATGCCGTCCAGCGGCTTCGGATCCTCGAGGTCGAGGATCGTCTGTCCGATCTCGATCTTCGGGAAGCCCGACAGGACCACGATGTCTCCGGCGGCCGCGCGCTCCACCTCCACGCGCTCGATGCCCTGGAAGAGGTAGATCTTGCCGATCCGGCCGCGCTCCACGAGCGTGCCGTCCGGCTTCATCGCGGCCAGTTCCGTGGCGCGCGTGATCTCTCCGGAATGGATACGACCCACCGCCAACCTGCCGAAATAGTCGGAGTAGTCGATGTTCGCCACGATCAGCTTGAAGGGAGTGGCTCCGATCGCCGGCGCGGGCACGATGTTCCAGATCGTATCGAGCAGCGGCCGAAGATTGCCGGACGTAGCGGTCGGGTCCGAGGAGGCGAAGCCCAGCCGGCCGGAACCGTAGAGCACGGGGAATTCGAGGTGGTCATCGTGCGTCGCGAGCGACAGGAAGAGGTCGTGGATCTCCTCCTCGACCTCCAGGGGGCGCGCGTCGGCGCGATCGATCTTGTTGATCAGCACGATCGGCCGCTTGCCGCTCTCCAGGGCCTTCTTGAGGACGAAACGCGTCTGGGGTAGGGGCCCTTCGGCCGCGTCGACCAGGAGCAGCACCCCGTCGACCATCGTGAGGATGCGCTCGACCT
This sequence comes from Candidatus Eiseniibacteriota bacterium, assembly GCA_003235575.1. Lineage (GTDB taxonomy): Bacteria > Eisenbacteria > RBG-16-71-46 > SZUA-252 > SZUA-252 > SZUA-252. The sequence continues at coordinate 5,284 of QJVW01000148.1, forward strand.
CGGAACCGAAGTCGCGGTGGCCGGGGGTATCGACGATGTTGATGATCGCGTCGTCGTATCGGATCGCCGTGTTCTTGGCGAGGATCGTGATGCCGCGCTCCCGCTCGAGGTCGCCCGAGTCCATGACGCACTCGGCCACCTGCTGGTTGTCGCGGAAGGTGCCGCTCTGGCGAAGCAGCGCGTCCACGAGCGTCGTCTTCCCATGGTCCACGTGCGCGACGATGGCGACGGCGCGACGATCGGTTCGTTTCATTAGATCGATCATAGCCCATTAGGATAGCACAGGCGCCTTTTCTTGGATATACGGGGGACGCCCGGTGCGCGACCCGGTGCTCGAAGCCTCGGTGGCGGTCCCCACCTACGAACCGCGCATCGGCCTGGCCTGGTGGCTCGTGGGAATGGCGCTCGTGACGCTCTACTTCGTGATCGCCTACCGCCGTTTCGCCGGCAAGGTGTCGGCCGGGCCGGAAGACGGGGCCTGACGCGCCGCCAACCTTCTGCCCGCATCGCCGCCCCGATCACGTATGATGCTCGTTCACTCGCAACCAACCGGCACGCAGGCGTCGGTCGACGCGCCAGATGCCGTCCCGCCGCCTCGTTGCCCGATCCAAGGAAGGGGGTTCGCATGAACCGCACGACACATCTCCGCGCGGCCACGCTCCTACTCGCCGCGCTCCTATCGGCCGGATGCGCCACCGTCCCCGCGCAGCACGTCGGGGTGCTCGAAACGTTCGGCAAGGTGCTTCCGGACACCTGGGCGCCCGGGCTCCACATCTGGGCGCCGTGGATCGGTGTCCACCGGATCAACTGTCGCACGAACCAACTGGAAGAGCGGACGACCACGCCCACGTCCGAGGGCTTGGTGGTCGGGCTCGACGTCAGCATCGTGTTCCATGCCGAGCCGGAGGCGGCCAAGGACATCTACGCGCGCTACGGAGGTCTGGACGGCCTGATCGGCAATGTCCTCGTCCCCGAGTTCCGTTCGGTCGTGCGCGACGTGACGGCCGGTTTCAATGCCGTCGATCTCTATTCGGGTCGCCGCGCCGAAGTGAGCAGCAAGATGCTCGAGGATCTTCGCCGGCGCATGTCGGATCGCGGCGTGAACATCGAGGCGATCCTGCTCCGAAACATCGAGCTGCCGAGCCAGGTGGCGAAGGCGGTCGAGGCCAAGCTGGCGGCCGATCAGCAGGCCCAGCAGATGGAGTTCGTGCTTCGCAAGGAATCGAAGGAAGCGGAGCGCAAGCGGATCGAGGCGCAGGGAATCTCCGATTTCCAGCGGATCGTCAGCGCCGGCATCTCCCCGGCCCTGCTCAAGTGGAAGGGGATCGAGGCCACGGAAAAGATCGCCAGCTCGCCGAATACCAAGGTCGTCATCGTGGGCTCGGGCAAGGAGGGACTGCCCGTGATCCTGGGAAGCGACAAATAGCGAACACCCCGAACATCCGGGAGATGGTCCCGCATCCATGGCGGGCCGGCGGCGTCCAAAGGGCATGACGTCGCCCCCCGCATCTGGACCATCTCCCGGAGGCACTGTGAATCAGGCGATTCCCGGCTTGCACCACGTCACCGCCATCGCTGGCGACCCGCAGCGGAATCTGGCGTTCTACGCCGGAACCCTCGGCATGCGCTTCGTGAAGCGGACGGTCAACTTCGACGACCCCGGCACGTACCACTTCTACTATGGAGACGGGGCCGCATCGCCCGGGAGCATCATGACGTTCTTCCCGTGGCCGGGGGCGCCCCGCGGTCGCCAAGGGGCGGGCCTGACCACGGCCACGGCGTTCTCCATTCCCGGCGCGTCGCTGGGCTGGTGGGCGACACGTCTGAAGGACGCCGGCGTCTCCGTCGACGGGCCCCTGCCCCGGTTCGACGATCAGCTCCTTTCCTTCGACGACCCCGACGGTCTTCGCCTCGAGCTCGTGGCTACCGCGGCGTCGGATCCGCGGGAGCCGTGGGGAGGGGGATCCGTCCCCGCCGAACACGGAATACGAGGATTTCACGGCGTCACGCTGACGGAGAACTCCGTCGACAGGACCGCGGCGCTCCTGACGGAGACGCTCGGATTCCGCGCGTCGGGCCAGTCGGGGAACCGGTCCCGGTTCCACGCGGCCGACGCCGGTCCCGGAACGACGGTCGATCTCCTCCACGATCCGGCGGCGCCGCGGGGGATCGTGGCGGTCGGAACCGTGCATCACGTGGCGTGGCGGGCGCCCGGCGACGCCGACCAGGAGCGCTGGCGAAAGACCATCTCCGGTCTTGGCACGCACATCACGCCGATCGTCGATCGCTGCTACTTCCGCTCCACCTATTTCCGGGAGCCGGGGGGCGTGCTGTTCGAAATCGCCACGGACGGACCGGGGTTCGCCATCGACGAGTCGCCGGAGCGCCTCGGCGAAACCCTGCGGCTGCCGCCTTGGCTCGAGTCGCGTCGCGCCGAACTGGAGGAGACCTTGCCCGCCATCGAGATCCCGACGTGAGCGATTCTCCGCGTTCGGCGGAGGGGGGCTACGTCCACGGGACGTCGCCCGAAGAGCAGGCTCGGCTCGGCGTCATGAACCGGATCCTCAACGATCGATCACTCGAGGAGATGGCGCTGGAGGGCGGGGAGCGGATTCTGGACGTCGGCTCCGGCCTTGGCCACTTCGCGCGGCGGATGCGTCGCGCCGCGGGTCCAGCGGGCCGGGTCGTCGGGATCGAGCGAAGCGAGGCGCAGCGGCTGGCCGCCTGCCGGCTCGCCGCCGAGGAGCACGACGAGGACGGCGTGGACTTCCGCGCGGGAGACGCGCTGGCGCCCCCGCTGGCGGATGACGAGTGGGGGACCTTCGACGTGGCCCACACGCGCTTCCTGCTGGAGCACGTCCCCGATCCGGGGGCCGTCGTTCGTCCGATGGTCCGCGCCGTGCGTCCCGGCGGACGCGTCGTGTTGCAGGACGAGGATCACTCGATCTTCCGCATGTCGCCCTCGCTCCCGGGGCTCGAGGCCGTGTGGGAGGCCTACTACCGATCCTACGAACGAGCCGGGAACGATCCCTACGTCGGCCGCCGGCTCGTCACGCTGCTCCACGAGGCGGGCGCCATGCCACGGCGCTGCACGTGGATCTTCTTCGGCGGCTGCGCCGGCATGGAAGTCTTTCCGCTCCTCCTGGAGAATCTGCGCGTCATTCTTCGGGGCGCGAAGGAGACGATCGTGCGTGAAGGTGGGATCACGGAGGAAGCCTTCGAACGCGCGATGCGCGACTACGCCGTCTGGGGCGCGAGACCCGACGCAGCGTGGTGGTTCGCCCTGGCGTACGCCGAAGGGACGCGACCGGAAGCGTAGGGCGGCCGCGGCTCAGCCGCGATCGCGGAGCAGACCGCGAAGCAGCATCCCCACCATCGTATCCAACCGTTCCTCCGTGGGTCGTTCCCCCGCATCGCCGTCACCGCCCCTCCCGATCGCCAGCGCCACCACGCCGTGCATGCCGGCCTCGATCGTCCGCGCGATTTGGTCGGCGGTGGGGGCGTCCCGGCGGAATCGGCCGGCCTCGGCCGCCTCGGTCACGGTTTCGAGCACGAACGCTCCGATCAAATCCCGTCGGGAGGCGGAGCCGTCCGGCGCGGCGCGCGCCACCTGCTCCTGGGATCGCGGCGTCAGGAACAGCAGGCGGTAGTGGTGGGGATGGCCCAGCGAGAAGGAAACGAACGCGCGGGCGAGCATGCGGAGTCGCTCGATGGGGTCGGGCACGCGCGCCAGCACCTTGAACCGGGCGCCGAGGGCCGCGAAGTCCTCCTCGCAGAGGCGCTCGATCAACTGGTTCTTGTCTCGGAAGTGGAAGTAGAGGGCCGTGGGCGTGTAGGCGATTCGATCGGCGATCGCCCGCATGGTCACGGATTCATAGCCGCTTTCGGCGAACAGATCGCGGGCGGCGTCCAGAATACGCCGCCGCATCTCAACCTTCTCTCGTTCACGTCGTTGCGCCGCTTTCATATCGTTGGTATATTTTCTAACAATGTTAGAAAATATACCATAGAAAAATAAACCGCTAAGATATTGACAATAATCGTATTAGGTTGTTCGACAGGAGTTGGTTCGCGGTTTGATGGCTATCGATCGAAGTGTTCGATGTCCCGCGCCAGGCCTTCGTGCGACTCGGGGTGAAGTTGGATCGGGATCCGCGTGCCGGCACGGTAGAGGTGGATCGTGCCTTGGAACGACTTGAGCTCGATGCGGGCGCGTCCGTCGCCGAGCGCGAATTGGAATCTCCGTCCCTTGTTCGCTCCCGTCACGGAAACGGGGAACGCGGACGTGAATCCGCCGGAGAACGTGGCGACCGCGAAGGTCCCGTTGCACGCGCCGGGAACCGCCACGGCCACGTCGCCGTGGTGGCTGGCCAGGCGATAGAAGCCCGCCGGCCGGTAGACCCCCTCGAAGACGACCGAGCCATTGATCGTCGAGGCATCCACGGTGTCGGCATCCATCGAGCGGAGCACGCAATCGCCGTTCACGCTCTCGGTCACCACGGTTCCGCTCCCGCGGATGACGCGGATGTCGTGATTCACCGTATTCAACACGGCGCGACCGCGTGAGCCCGCGACCTCGACGTCCCCGCTCACGGTCGTGACCGTCAGCGCGCCCCGTGTCCCCTCGACCGCGACGTCTGTGTGCGTTCCCGAGACCTCGAGATTCATCCACGTCGGCGCCGTGATGTGAATGTCCGCGTTTCGCTGCGCCTTGGGCGACGTCGTGGTCTTCACCAGGAGGACGCCGTCCATCGAGCGAATCCAGATCTTGTCCTCTTCCGAGTGCGTCGCCTCGATCCGGACCGCGTCGCGCTTCCAGGTTTCGACCACGACCGAGCCGGCATAGTTCGCCACCTGGAGCGTCGTTCCGGGCGTGACCGCGATCGTGGTGTCCGCGTCGCTGGCGAGGGTGAATGCGGTCAGGGCGGCAAAGGCGAGGGATGCGAGCATTCAGGTCTCCCTATTCCGCGCCGCCGGCGAGGTCCACGGCCCGCCGCAGCAGCGTCAGCTGCCGGCTCGCCATTTCCTCGAGGTGCGCGACCAGATACGGATCATCGGGATCGGCTTCGAGCGCCAGGCGTGCCTGTTCCACGGCGGCCTCGACCGCCGCCAGGCTCTCCTCGATCGCGCGAAGCGTGGAAGGATCGAGCCGATCGCGGCGCTCGTCGAGCACCCGCTTCAGCGATGCGATTTCGTTCTGGGCGGCCTCCGCCGGAGCGCTGGTGGCGGGCACGGCGGTGATGAGCCCGCCGCCGGCGGCGGAACGGGCCAGCGTTTCCCGTCGGCCCCAGTCGTGGGCGAACCAGACCGCCGTCGCGCTCAGGAGGAGCACCGCCACGCAAGCCGCGGCGAGTTGCGCCATGGAGAAGGAGAGGCGGTGAACGGGCCACGGTTCGCGCACGGGCTCGGGCACGGCGCGCACCGGGATGTCGCGCAGTCGCGCCTCGATCTCCGGCCAGAGATCCGTCTCCATGCCGCGTTCGACGTCTCGTGCGGCCAGGGCGCGGGCGCTCGCGACGATCGCGCGCAGGTCCTCCAGGGCCGCCGCGCAGTCGCCGCAATCCCGGATGTGGGATTCCAGCTCGCGTCGATCCGACGTCGACAGCGCGTCGTCGAGATAGTCCGACAGTCGATCGGTCCACCGGTCCGTCATCGGAGCGTCCTTCCTCTCGCGTTCGTCCGTCACCGGGTTAGGTGATCGCGAAGGATCATCCGTGCCCGGTGCAATTGCGCCTTCGACGTGCCTGCCGTCACGCCCAGGAACACGCCGATCTCCTCGTGCGTGAACCCCTCGACGTCGTGCAGGATGAACACCGTGCGCGCCCCTTGCGGAAGGCGCGCGATCGCCCGCTCCACGTCGAAATCCCTGGCGTCGGTGCGTCCCCGGGCCGGTGCGGTCTCGAGCGCGATTTCGTCCGAAAGAAACCGCTCACGCTCCGTGCGCAGCGAGGCCCGCTTTTGCAGGATGACGTTCACCGCCACCCGGTGAAGCCACGTTCCGAAGGCCGACTCGCCCCGAAACGTCCCGATCTTCTGCCAGACGCGGACAAAGATGTCCTGCGTCACGTCGAGCGAGTGCTCCATCCCCATCATGCGCCGCACCAGCCCGCCCACCCGCGCCACGTGGGCGCGGTAGAGCCGCTCGAACGCGCGCAAATCCCCGCGCTGCGCGCGTGACACGTCCTCGGCTTCCGCGCCCGACCGAACGGGCGCGACCAGCGTGGTTGGCGGCGTCACTCCCTCCCCCTGGGGGACCCTGGGTGCCATATGTCTGATGGGGCGGAACTCCAAGAGCGTTGGAACGCCCGTGGAGTCGAAAATCCTCCGCCGCGGCTCCTCCGCGCCGGCTGGGGGAGCAGCCGGCAGGCAAGTGGTTGAAAGGTAATAGGTTGCTTTGTCGGGCGGCCCGATGCCGGCGCGGCTACCTCCCGTCCCCGTCGAGCAGGTTGCCCAATCCTCCGAGGATCGAGCCCTCTCCGCGCCGTTGTCCCCCGGTTTGGGGCGCCGCCGCGTAGATGCGGCTGGCGAGCCGGCTGAACGGCAGCGACTGGAGCCAGACTCTGCCGGGCCCGCGCAGCGTGGCGAAGAAGAGCCCCTCCCCTCCGAACAGCGCCGATTTCAATTTGCCCACGAATTGAATGTCGTACGAGACGCTCGGCTGGAGCGCCACGATGCAGCCCGTGTCCACGCGAAGGAGCTCGCCGGGCTGAAGCGATTTCTCCTCCAACGTTCCCCCCGCGTGGCAGAAGATCCAGCCGTCGCCCGTCAGTCGCTGCATGATGAAGCCCTCGCCGCCGAACAGGCCCGCGCCGAACCGGCGGTTGAAGGCGATGCCGATGCTCACGCCCTTGGCAGCCGCGAGAAACGAGTCCTTCTGCGCGATCATCTCCCCGCCCAACTCCGCCAGGTGTAGGGCCTGGATCTTCCCCGGATAGGGGGCCGCGAACGCGACCGCGCGGCGCTCCCTCGCCTCGTTGTGATAGACCGTCATGAACAGGGACTCGCCGGTCAGGAGCCGCTTGCCGGCGCCGACCAGTTTTCCCATGAACCCCTGCTGCGCCGCCGACCCGTCACCGAAGATCGTGTCCATCTCGATCCCGTCCTCCAGGTACATCATGGCGCCCGCCTCCGCGATCGCCGCTTCGCCCGGATCGAGGATCACCCGTACGAACTGCATGTCGTCGCCCAGGATTTCGTAGTCCACTTCGTGCATCGTCGCCATCGGCATCCTCCTCGATTTCGGCGCGCGAGCGCGCTTGCCAGCACCACCTAAAACTACCATTCTTACGGCGTCGTCACCGCCGGAGTTTCGCGAGGAGGATCCATGCCGACACGATCACGTTGCATCGTTGCCGCGTTCGTCGCCGTAGTCGTGGCGCTTTCATCCGCCGACGGGTTCGCCGCCTCGCGCGGCGCCGGGGGCGCGGCCGCGGCGCTGACGAAGGGCATCGAGGCCAGGACGCTCCGGAACGGGATGCGGATCATCGTCTGTCCCGACCACGACGTGCCCAACCTTGCGATCTACACGTACTACCGGGTCGGTTCGCGGAACGAGCGCCCGGGCATCACGGGGATTTCCCACTTCTTCGAGCACATGATGTACAACGGGTCGGAGCACTACCCTCCGGGCGACTTCGATCGCATCATGGAGAACGCGGGCGGCAGCAACAACGCCTACACCTCGACCGACGTCACGGTCTACCAGGACTGGATTCCGCGCGGCGCGCTGGAGACGACCCTGCGGCTGGAGGCCGACCGGATCTGCTGCCTCTCGTTCGATTCGACCAGCGTGGAGAGCGAACGCGGGGTCATCTTCTCGGAACGTCGCACGACCACGGACGACGTGAACGAAGCCGTGCTGGACGAACAGGTCCAGTCGCTAGCCTTCCTGGCCCACCCCTATCACATCCCGATCATCGGATGGCCGAGCGACATCGAGCGGTGGACCATCGACGATCTCCGCACGTACTTTCGGATCTACTACGCGCCGAACAACGCGACCATGGTCGTGGCGGGGGACGTGACACCGAACGAGTTCTTCGCCCTCGCCGAGAAGTACCTGGAGCCGATTCCCTCCCAGCCCGAGCCCCCGGCGGTGCGGACCATCGAGCCGCCGCAGATGGGGGAGCGACGCCTCGTCGTCCGCCGGCCGGGGCAGGTTCCCTACATCCAAGCGGTGTTCCACCGCGGGCGCGCGAACGATGCCGACGCCGAGGCGTTGGAACTGCTGAGCACCATTCTGACGGGCGGCGAGTCGAGCCGCCTGTACCGACGGCTGGTGGACGAGGAGCAGGTCGCCATCGGCGTGTACGACTACATGCTGGAGGGGTTCGATCCCGGTCTCTACCGCGTCCTGGTCACCGTGTCGCCGCAGAAAGGCGCCGCGGCGTGTGAGGCGTCCCTGCTCGACGAACTGGCGGCCGTCGGCCGCGAGGGCGTCACGGAGGCGGAGTTGACCAAGGCCAAGAACGTCCAATTGGCGCGATTCTGGCGCCGCGTCGCGACGATCGCGGGGAAGGCGTCGGTGCTGGGCGAAGCCGAGGTGTTCCGCGGCGACTGGAGGGAGGGGTTCGGCGCGCCGGACCGGTACGCGCGCGTCACCGCGAAGGAGATTCAGGAACTGGCGCGAACGCTGTTCGACGAATCGAACCGGACCATCGGCGTCTTCGAACCGGTCACGGAGTCCGTCGCGGCGCAGGCGGAAGGGGGAACGCGATGAGCGGCCTCGTCGGGGGATGGCGCGCGGTGGCGTGCGCCGCGCTCGTCGGCGCGGCCGTGTCCCACGCGGCCGCCCAAGAAATCGTGCTTCCCACGATTCGGGACGTGACGCTTCCGAACGGAGCGCGTCTCCTGCTGGCGGAGCGACACGACGTGCCGCTCATCTCCTACACCGCGTATCTCCGGGGCGGCGCCGTATCGGATCCGCCCGGCAAGGAAGGTCTGGCGTCGCTGACCGCCGAGATGTTGCGGAAGGGCGCGGGGACGTGGTCCGCGCGCGCGCTGGCGGAGGCCGTCGACGGCGTCGGCGGCACGTTCGGCACCGGCGGCGCCCAGGAGGCCTGCTACGCCGCCGGGGAATTCCTGTCCCGGGATCAAGAGCTCATGATCGAGACGCTGCGCGCCGTCCTGTGCGAGCCGACGTTTCCCGATTCCGAGTTCACCAAGCTCCGCGCGCAGACGATCGAGGCCCTCACGGCCCGCAAACAGGATCCGGGCAACGTATACCGCCTGTACGGCGCCGCGTTCTTCTTCGGCGACCACCCGTACGGAAGACCCGTGGACGGCGACGAGGGATCGGTGGCGGCGATCACCCGGGACGACGTGGTGCGCTGCTATCGCGAACAGATCGGCGCGGATCGTTTGACGCTGTCGGTCGTGGGAGACTTTTCCGCGAAGACCATGGAGCGGAGGCTTCGCGCCGCCTTCGGTGGGTGGCGGCGGGCGGAGGGCGCGATCCCCGCGATCGGGGAGCCCGAGCGGCGGACGGGTCGACGCGTCCTGCTGGTCGACGCGCCGGAGGCCACCCAGGCCTATTTCGCGCTGCTGAACGCCGGGGCTTCGAGAACCGATCCCGACCGCGACGTTCTGGACGTGGCCAACACGGCGTTCGGAGGCCGCTACACGTCGATGCTCAACACGGCGCTCCGGATCAAATCGGGTCTCACGTACGGGGCGTCTTGTCGTCTCTCGTCGTACTGGAGAGGAGGTTCCATCTCCATCGGCTCCTTTACGCAGACCGAGAGCGCGAAGCGGGCGATCGACCTGGCGCTCGAGACGCTTCAGGGATTTCGGGAGGCAGGCCTCGACTCCGCAACCCTGGCGTCGTCGCGAAACTACCTCAACGGGCAATTCCCGACGGACCTCGAGACGGCGGGCCAGCTGGCCGGTCGCCTCGCGTCCGACGCGTTCTTCGGACTGGGGCGGGACGAGATCACCGGGTATCCCGCCCGGATCGCCGCGGTCGATGGCGAGGCGGTCCGGCGGGTCGTCCGGCGGGTCTATCCCCAGGTCGACGATCTCGACATCGCGATCGTCGGGAACGCGGACGCCCTCCGGGCCATGGCAGCGGAATACGGGCCCGTGACGGAAATCAAGCTCTCCACGCCAATGCTGGAGGCCCTTCGGGGATCGCCCTAGACCGATCCCGGCGCTTCGGCACGGTCGTTGCGTTATCTACCGCGCATGTTGTCGCCGGAGACCCGAACACTCGGCAATTGGTTGCGGCGCAACGCCGCGCAACGAGGAGACCGCTCATGAATCGTGTCACAGTGTGGACGATCAGTCTCGGTTTGTGCCTCCTGGCGGGGGTCGCCCAGGCGCAGCCCAGGCAAAATGCAAAGGAGGCGGCCCAGAACTCCCGCGAGATCCGCCAGGACAAGAAGGACCTCGCCGGAGACCTCGCCGACGTTCGCTGGCTGGAGACCCAATTGAATCTGCTCGATCGTGCTCAGGCGCGGAGGGACCGGCGCGAGGAGGATCGGATTCGGAAGAAGATCCGCGCGTTCCTGAAGCGGGAGACGGCCGAAGCGCGTCACGACCTCGCGCGGGATCGGCGCGAAATCGCGAAAAGCGCCCAGGAAGTCCGCCACGAGCGTCGCGAGGTGGCGAAGGACGCCCGCGAGCTGAAACAGGAGAAGCGCTCCGGAACGGCGGCCGATGTGCGTGATGCGCGCCGTGATGTTCGCCGGGACGTCCGCGATCTACGGGATGACCGCCGCGATAGGCGGGACGACATTCGGGATGCCAAGGCGAGCGCCGCGCGCCTGCAGCGCGAGAAGGAGATCCTCCGCGAACTGCGACGCCTGCAGCCGGATATCCGTCAGCGCAAGCTGGCCGCGCTGCGGCGGGAGCGGGCGCTGTTCCAGGAATTCTTGAAGATCACGCGTCAAGACGCGCGCGAATCGGCGAAGGAACTACGTGAGGACCGGCGCGAGGCGCGCGAGGACCGACGGGAACGTCGTGACGACGCACGGGAGCGGCGCGAAGGGAGATAGCCGCCGCGCGGATCGCCCCGTCACGCGGCGGGCGTCATGAGGAAGAACCGGCCGGGCCCTCCCTGGGCTCCGGCCGGTTCCGTTTCGGGACGCCGGTCGCGCTCCCCCCGGCTCCCTTTCGTTCCCTCCCCGCCTCCCGCACCGCGCGCGAAAGCACGTATTCGATCTGTCCGTTGACGCTTCGCAACTCGTCGGAGGCCCACTTCTCCAAGGCGTCCCAAAGTCGGGGGTCGATGCGGAGCAGGAAGGCCTTCCGGGATGCCATGGAACTCGTCCGCCCTCGGCGCCCCTAGTTGTGGAGCGTTCCCGCGTTCACGACCGGCGACACCGCGCGTTCGCCGCAGAGCACGACGAGCAGGTTCGACACCATGGCGGCCTGTCGTTCCGCGTCGAGGTCGACGATGTTCTGCTCCTTAAGCCGGTTGAGCGCCAATTCGACCATGCCGACCGCTCCGTCCACGATCCGCTGGCGCGCGGCGATGATGGCCGCCGCCTGCTGGCGCTGGAGCATGGCGCCCGCGATTTCCGGCGCGTACGCCAGGTGGCTCAGGCGGGCCTCCAGCACGTCGACGCCAGCCTGACGCAGCCGTTCTTGGAGCTCCTTGCGAAGGTGATCCGACACCGCGTCGGTGTTGCCGCGCAGGGAGAGGACGTCGTTGTCCTCCACGTCGTAGGGGTATTCGCTCGCCAGGTGACGCACCGCCGTTTCGCTCTGGATGGAGACGAACGACTCGTAGTCTTCGACGTCGAACGTCGCCTGTGCGGTCTCGCGCACCCTCCACACGACGACCGCCGCGATCTCGACGGGATTGCCGGCGCGGTCGTTCACCTTGATCATCTGACCGTTGAGACTCCGCACACGCAGGGAAATCCGCTTCTTGATGTTGAACGGGTTCGTCCACCACCAGCCTGTTTCCCGCACCGTTCCGACGTAGGTGCCGAAGAGAATCAGCACCACCGCCTGGTTCGGCTGCACCGTGAAGAGCCCCACCATGGCCAGGATCGAGAGCACGAGCGCCGGGAGGGATATGAGCAACAACCCGACGCTTTCGTTCGCGATCGCCGCGATGAAATAGTTGATTGCCACCGCGCCCAAGAAGAGCGCGAAGAAGAGGCCCAGCGGGCCGCTCCAAGCCTTCACCTGCCGCTCATTCGTCATCGGCTCAACCCTCCGCGTAAGGCGACCATTCGCCTGTGTGTAATCAATATGATATCATATTGATACTGTTTGTCAAGGGGGCGCGTCGCGTTTGGGGTCGCGGCCGCGCCGGACCGCGGGCCGGCGCGCGTCGCCTACTCGCGGATCAGTCGCTTGTACTTGAGTCGGTGGGGCTGGTCCGCCTCCGCGCCGAGGCGGGCGCGGCGGTTCGCTTCGTAGTCCTGGAAGTTACCCTCGAACCAGACGACGCTGCCGTCGTCCTCGAACGCGATCATGTGGGTCGCGATACGGTCCAGGAACCATCGATCGTGCGTGATGACGACCACGCACCCCGCGAACTCCAAGATCGCCTCCTCCAGCGCGCGAAGGGTATCGACGTCGAGATCGTTCGTGGGCTCGTCCAGGAGGAGGACGTTTCCGCCCGATTTCAGGAGTTTCGCCAGGTGGACGCGATTCCGCTCTCCACCCGAGAGGTTCTTCACGAGCTTCTGTTGGTCCGATCCCTTGAAGTTGAACGAGGCGACGTACGATCGGGAGGGAACCTCGCGATCGCCGAGCGCCACGGTATCCTTGCCGTCCGAGATCTCCTCCCAAACCGTCCGCGTCCCCTCGAGGGCGTCGCGCGACTGGTCGACGTAGGCGATCTTCACCGTCTCGCCCAGACGGAGATGGCCCGCGTCGGGCTTCTCCAGCCGCGCGATCAGTCGGAAGAGCGTCGTCTTGCCCGCGCCGTTCGGTCCGATCACGCCGATGATCCCGCCGGGCGGGAGCGTGAACGTCAGCTGGTCGATCAGGATCCGGTCCCCGTATCCCTTCACCAGGTCCTTCGTCTCGACCACGAGATTGCCGAGGCGCGGGCCGGCGGGAATGGTGATCTCCTGGATTTCCTGACGTTTCTCGTGATCCTCGGCCAGCAACCGCTCGTACGCCGCGACGCGCGCCTTGCTCTTCGCCTGTCGCGCGCGCGGCGACATGCGAACCCACTCCAACTCGCGCGCCAGCGTGCGCTGACGGGCGCTTTCCTGCTTCTCCTCCATGGCCAGGCGCTGCTGCTTCTGCTCCAGCCAGGAGGAGTAATTCCCCTCCCACGGGATGCCGCGGCCGCGATCGAGTTCCAGGATCCAGCCGGCGACGTTGTCGAGGAAATACCGGTCGTGGGTCACGGCGACCACCGTGCCCGGATATTCGTGGAGGAACCGTTCCAGCCACGCGACGGACTCGGCGTCCAGGTGGTTCGTCGGCTCGTCGAGCAGCAGCATGTCGGGACGGGAGAGCAGCAATTGGCAGAGCGCCACGCGACGGCGCTCGCCGCCGGATAGCGTGGAGACGTCGGCGTCGCCGGGGGGAACGCGGAGCGCGTCCATCGCGATCTCCACGGTCCGATCGAGTTCCCAGGCGTTTCGCGTTTCGATCTCGGTCATGACCTTGCCATGCTCGTCCATGACCTTTTCCATTTCCTCGGGCTCCAGCGCCTCGCCCAATTTCAAATTCAGTTCGTTGAATCGGTCGAGCAGGGCTCTCGTCTCGGCGACGCCTTCCATGACGTTTCCGAGAACGTCCTTCGAGGGATCGAGGGGCGGCTCCTGCGGCAGGAACCCGACCTTGAGCCCCTTCGCGGGCCGGGCTTCGCCGGCGGAGGGCTCCTCGATGCCGGCCATGATCCGCAGCAGCGTGCTCTTTCCGGCGCCGTTCAGTCCGAGCACGCCGATCTTGGCGCCGGGATAGAACGACAGCGAAATGTCCTTCAAGACTTCACGGGCGGGGGGATAGACCTTGCCCACCCGGTGCATCGTATAGACGTATTGGGGAGCCATCGCTTGGTGCCCTCGAATCGATCGTGTTGGAATGGTCGCGGGGGAGGCGCGTGCAAGGCGGCGTGCCGCGGTTCGATTCGGAGTATATACTCATCGTCCCAAAGCCGCCAAGGACACCTCGGCGCTCTCGACCCGACCAGGAGGTACGCATGCCAGGCACGACGATCACCATTCGCAACAACGGATCGATCCGCGTGGAAGGAGACTTCACGATTCTCGACCAGGAGGGCCGCGCGTTCGATCTGAGCGGCCGCACGGCCATCTCGCTCTGCCGCTGCGGGCACTCCGCGAACAAGCCGTTCTGCGATTCCGCCCACAGGGAATGCAACTTCACGTCCGAAGTGCACGCCCGCGTGTTGCCGCCGCCCGCGCCCAAACCGGCCTGAGGCCGCCGGGGACACCCCTGGCGGCGACGGGCGGCGAAGCGTATGATGCACTTCTTCGACTCCCCGCGCCGCGCCACCCCCCTCGAACGCGCGGCGGCTCGAACCGGAGGTACCCATTGCACGTCGCCGAACCCGAGTCCTCGACCAAGACGCGAACCCTCCACGCCGCACGTAACCCCAAGGGGCGCCCGCTCATCGCCGAAGATCTGTGGCGCATGAAACGAGTCGGTGCGCCCATGCCCGCCCCGGACGGCTCATTTCTCATCGTGCCGGTCACCGCGTTCGACGTGGACGCCAACCGGGGCAGGACCCGGCTTTGGCGCGTCCCCAGCGGGGGCGGCGAGCCGCGTCCGCTGACCTCCGAGGACGCAAACGCGACCGAGCCGAGGATTTCGCCCGACGGAAGCCGCGTGGCGTTCACGCGAACCGCCCATGAAGCAAAGCCCCAGATCGCCCTTCTTCGGTTCGACGGCGGGGAAGCCGAGGTCCTGACGGACCTTCCCCTGGGCGCGGGGGATGCCCGCTGGTTCCCGGATGGCCGGCGGATCGCGTTCGTCGCCATGCTCCTTGCCGACGCGCCGACGCCGGCGGGCACCAAGGAGTTGCTCGCGTCACGCCAGCGGGATCCCGTCAAGGCGCACGTGACCGAGGATCGGCTCTACCGGTTCTGGGATCGGTGGCTTACCGGGGGGGAGCGGCCCCACCTCTTCGTGCTCGATGTCGAGACGCGGACCCTCACCGACCTCACGCCGCGGGGAACCGGCTGGTTCGAGCTGATGGAGCCGTCCGGACAGTTCGACATCGCGCCGGACGGATCGGAGATCGCCTTCGTCGCGAACGCGAGCGACCCGCCGCATCACTTGCTCCGCTGGGCGCTCCACACCGTGCCCACGGACGGCTCGGGCGACATTCGCTGTCTGACGCCCCGCGAAGCGATGCCCGACGTGGCCGACGCGCACCGGCCGCGCTACAGCCCCGACGGCAAGACGATCGTGTACGGCATCCAGCGGGATCCCTATTTCTACGCCGATCGCGTCCGTCTGGTCCGGTACGACCGGGCGACCGGTCGCCACACGGTCGTGAACGAGGCCTGGGACCGATCCCCGTCCGCCTGGGAATTCACGCGCGACGGCACCCTCGTGATGGAGGTCGAGGATCGCGGCGCGCCGCGGCTCTTCACGCTCGCGCCCGACGCCGCCGATCCCGTCGTGCAACAGCGGGAGGGGGCCGTCGCGAACGTGACGCCCGGCGCCGACGGGCGGCTCTACTTCACGCACCAGACCGCGGCGTCGCCCGCGGAGGCGGTGTCGTGCCGTCCGGATGGAGCGGACTTCCGGCGGGAGACGTCGTTCAACGACGCGCTCCTCGCTCCGATCGCGACGGGCGAAGTCCGGGAGATGACGATCGCCGGCGCGAACGGCGATCCCGTTCAGATGTACGTCGTGCTCCCGCCGGGGCACGACGCGTCGAAACGGTACCCGTTGGTGCACGTCATCCACGGCGGCCCGCACGGCATCAGCGCCGACAGTTTCCACTTCCGCTGGAATCTCCAAGCGTTCGCGGCGCCGGGCTACGTCGTCGCGGCCGTCAACTTCCACGGGTCGACCTCCTGGGGACAGGAGTTCGCAGCCTCCATCCTCGGCGAGCAGGGCGACAAGCCGCTCGTGGACATCGAGCGGGCCAGCGACGCGCTGATCGCGGCGGGCCTTGTCGACGAATCGAGGATGGCGATCACCGGCGGCTCCTACGGCGGATACCTCGTCTGCTGGATCGCATCGCAGACCGACCGCTACCGCTGCGCGGTGAACCATGCCGGCGTCTACGACCTCCTGGCGCAGTACGCCAGCGACGTGACGCAGGGACGCCACGTCTCCTACGGAGGGGAGCCGTGGGATCGCATCGAGGCGATCGATCGCAACAATCCCGCCCGGTCCGCCCGGGGTTTCACGACGCCGATGCTGATCCTGCACGGGGAACGCGACTATCGCGTGCCCCACACGCAGGCGCTGGCCGTGTACAACGTCTACAAGGCGAAGGGCGAGGCGGCGCGCCTGGTCTTCTTCCCGGACGAAAACCACTGGATTCTGAAACCGCAGAATTCCATTGTGTGGAATCGCGAAGTGAACGCATGGCTTCACCGCTACCTCGCCGACGCCTCGGCGAAACGAGCGTAGCGGGCAGCGTCCCTGGGGGGCATTTCCACAAGGAGGATTCGATGGAACGAACGCATCATCGCGTACGTCGTGGACTCGGAACGGTCGTGATGGCCGCGGTCCTGCTGGGCGCGGTCGCCGGGTGCGGCGGCGGCACCGCCGAAGCCGAGAAGGAGAAGACGGAAACGCTGACCGCGGGAACGGTCTTCGTGGCCTCCCTCCAGTCCACCGTCGCCACCGACAAGAACAAGGTCGGAGACGCGATCGCGCTTCGCACGATCGAGCCCGTGCGCGTCAACGAGATGGAGGTCGTTCCGGCCGGCGCGACGATCCGCGGCGAAGTGACGCACGTCGATCCCGCCGGGCGCATCGCGGGAGGCGCCGAGCTGACGCTTCGCTTCACGACGCTCGAGACCGCGGACGGCACGAGCTACGCGATCTCGTGCACGCCGTTCCGGGTCAAGGGGAAAGGTGACGCGAAGGAGAGCGCGCTCGAGATCGGCGGCGGCGCGGTCGCCGGCGGCGTCGTGGGCGGCATTCTCGGCGGCAAGAAGGACATCGCGAAGGGAGCGGCGGCGGGGGCCATCATCGGCACCGGCGTCGCAGTAGCCACGAAGGGGGATCAGATCGTCCTACCCGCGGGGCAGAAGATGAAGGTCGCGCTCGACGCGCCCGTCACCGTGACGCTCCCCAAGCCGGCCACCTCGTAGTTCCGAGCGAGGAGCCCGAAGGCCGTCCATGAACTGGTCCTGGCGCGTCGCGACGATCGCCGGCATTCCGGTTCGCATTCACGTCACCTTCGGGCTCCTCCTCCTCTTCATCTTCGGACTCCACCTCGCGGGCGGCAGCGGGGTGGTGCGCTCCCTCGAGGGAGTTGGCCTCATCGTCGCCGTGTTCGGCTGCGTCGTTCTCCACGAATTCGGCCACGCCCTCGCCGCCCGGCGCTACGGGGTACGCACGCGGGACATCACGATCCTTCCCATCGGGGGCCTGGCGCGCCTGGAGCGGATTCCGACAAAGCCGTTCCAGGAGATCGTGGTCGCGTTGGCCGGCCCGGCGGTGAATTTCCTGATCGCCTCGCTGCTCTTCGCGCACTTCTCCCTGACGGCCTTCGCCGACGGCGGGCAGCCCGCGCAACTGGCGGCGAGCCTCCAAGGCAACTTCCTCGCGGAACTCCTGGTGATCAACCTCTTCCTCGCGATCTTCAATCTCGTGCCCGCCTTTCCCATGGACGGGGGGCGGGTCCTACGGGCGGTGCTGGCGATTCGTCTCGACTACGTCCGCGCCACGCGCATCGCGGCCTCCGTGGGGCAGGGGATCGCGCTCGTGTTCGCGGTGCTGGGGATCTTCGGAAACCCCATGCTCCTCTTCATCGCGCTGTTCGTCTTCATGGGCGCCGGGCAGGAAGCGGCCCAGGTTCAGATGCGGTCCGCGTTCGACGGCGTTCCCGTCGCGCGGGCGATGGTCCGGGAATTCCACGTTCTGCGCGAGGACGCGCCGCTCGCCGTCGCGGTGGAATTCCTGCTCGCGGGGCACCAGCACGACTTCCCGGTCGTGGGACTGGGGCCCGGCGCGCCCGCGGTGGGGATGCTTCTGCGCTCGGATCTGATGAAAGCGCTGGCGGGGGGCGACACGGCCCGTCCGATCCGCGATGTCGTCAAGACGGGCTGCGGCGTGGCCCATCCGATGGAACTGCTGGAGCCGGTCTTTCAGCGGATGCAGGAACGCGGTTGCTCCGCCATGCCCGTCGTGGACGATGCCGGCGCCGTCGTCGGCATGCTGACGCTGGAAAACGTAGGGGAGTTGGCCGCGATTCAGGCGGCGCTCCGCCGTCCCGGCGCCGGCGCCTAGATTCGCGCGCGCGCGCCGCCGCCCCCGGCGCAGCGATCCCCCCTTTCCCTCTATGGCCGAAGGGATTAGAGTGTCCCCCCATGAGCGTTCTCCGAAGCCACCTGAAGCCCTCGAGCGAAGAGTTCCAAGCCAACCGCGCGCACCACGAGCGGCTGGCCGCCGATCTGCGCGCACGGCTGGAGGCCGTCCGGCGCGGCGGCTCGGAAAAGGCCGTGGCGCTTCATCGAAAGCGCGGCAAGTTGTTGCCGCGAGAGCGAATCGAGCGGCTCCTCGACCCCGACACCCCGTTCCTGGAACTCTCCACCCTGGCCGCCGGAGGCCTCTACAACGACGAGGTGCCGTCGGGCGGAATCGTGACCGGGATCGGCAGGATATCGGGCCGCGAGTGCGTCCTGGTCGCCAACGACGCGACGGTCAAGGGCGGCACCTACTACCCCATGACCATCAAGAAGCACATCCGCGCCCAGGAGATCGCGCTCGAGAACCGGATGCCCGCCGTCTACCTCGTCGATTCCGGCGGCGTGTTCCTGCCGATGCAGGCGGAAGTCTTTCCGGACAAGGAGCACTTCGGCCGCATCTTCTACAACCAGGCCGTCATGTCGGCCCAGGGCATTCCGCAGGTCGCCGCCGTGCTCGGGATGTGCACCGCGGGGGGCGCGTACGTTCCCGCCATGTCGGACGAGAACGTCATCGTTCGCGGCACGGGAACGATCTACCTGGGCGGGCCGCCGCTCGTGAAGGCGGCCACCGGCGAGGAGGTGACGCCCGAGGCGCTGGGCGGCGCCGAAGTCCACTCACGCGTGAGCGGCGTGACCGATCACATGGCGGCCAACGAGGAGGAGGCGCTGGCCATCGTGCGGGACATCGTGGAGCGGCTCGGCACGGTGAAGCGTGTCACGCTCGACCTGGCGGAGCCGGAGGATCCACTCTATCCGGCCGAGGAGCTCTACGGCGTTCTGCCGCCCGACACGAAACAGCCCTACGACGTGCATGAGCTGCTGGCCCGTCTCGTGGACGGAAGCCGCTTCCATGAATTCAAATCCGAGTACGGCACCACGCTCGTCTGTGGTTTCGCGCGCTGGATGGGATACCCGGTCGGAATCGTCGCCAACAACGGCGTCCTCTTCAGCGAAAGCGCGCTCAAGGGCGCGCACTTCGTGCAGCTCTGCGCGCAGCGCCAGATCCCGCTCCTCTTCCTCCAGAACATCACCGGCTTCATGGTCGGCCAGCGCTACGAGTCCGGCGGCATCGCCAAGGACGGCGCCAAGATGGTCCAGGCCGTGGCGACGGCGGAGGTCCCGAGGATCACGGTGATGATCGGCGCGTCGCACGGCGCGGGAAACTACGCCATGTGCGGCCGCGGCTATCGCCCGCGCTTCCTCCTCGCCTGGCCGAACTCGAGAATCTCGGTCATGGGCGCCGAGCAGGCGGCCTCGGTGCTGGTGCAGGTGAAACGGGACCAGCTCGCGCGGACGAAGGCGACCCTGTCGCACGCGGATGCCGAAGCCATCGCCAATCCCGTGCTCGAGAAGTACGAACGGGAGGGTAGCCCCTACTACGCCACCGCGCACCTCTGGGACGACGGCGTCATCGATCCCGTCGACACGCGCGCCGCCGTTGCGCTCGCGCTTTCGGCGACGCTGAACGCCCCGGTCACCCGGGGCCCGTCGCCCGTCTACCGAATGTGAGCCGCACATCCCGAAACGAGAAGGGCCTGAAGCAACCATGAATCCATCCACCTACACGCGACTTCGCCTCGACCGCGACGGCGCCGTGGCGCGCCTGACGCTGGCCCGTCCCGAAGTCCGCAACGCGTTCGACGACGTCCTCATCGGGGAGATCGGCGACGCGTGCGCCATGCTCCGCGCGGAGTCGGAGCGCGATGTCGCGGCGGCCCCGCGCGCCGTCGTCATCACCGGCGACGGCGTCGCGTTCTGCGCCGGCGCCGACATGAACTGGATGCGGCGGAGCGCCCGGTACACGCGCGAGGAGAACGAGGCCGACGCGCGCCGCTTCGCGGGCGTGCTTCGCGCGCTGGACGAGTTGCCGATTCCCACGATCGCGCGCGTGAACGGCACGTGCTTGGGCGGCGGCATGGGCCTCATTTCCTGCTGCGATATGGTGGTGGCGGTCGAGAACGCGGACTTCGGCTTCACCGAGGTGCGCCTCGGCATCGCGCCGGCCGTGATCTCCACGTTCGTCCTTCCGAAGATCGGACCGGCGGCGGCACGGCGCTACTTTCTCACCGGCGAGATCTTCAAGGCGCCCGTCGCGCGGGCGATGGGGCTGGTGCACGAGGTGACGGACGCCGATGGCCTCGACGCGACGGTGGAACGACTCGTCGCCGCGCTTCGCGGGAACGGACCGAACGCTGTCGCCGCGGCGAAGCGCGTCATCCGTGAGGGGATGTCGCTCTCACGGGACGAGTCGATCGAGCACACCGCGCGGACCATCGCGGGCCTGCGCACGTCCCCGGAGGGGCAGGAAGGGCTCGGCGCCTTTCTCGAGAAGCGCCGCCCTTCGTGGAAGCAGTGAGCGCCCGCGCATTCCGGAAGGTCCTCGTCGCCAACCGGGCCGAGATCGCGGTCCGGGTTTGCCGCACGCTTCGCGACATGGAGATTCCCTCGGTCGCCGTCTACTCGGAGGCCGATCGGGGCGCCCTCCACGTTCGCGCCGCGGACGAGGCGGTGTGTCTCGGACCGCCCGCGCCCTCCGACTCCTACCTGAACATCGCCGCCGTGCTGGACGCCGCGCGCGCCACCGGCGCCGACGCGATTCATCCGGGCTACGGCTTTCTCTCCCAGAGCGCGCCCTTCGCCAGGGCCTGCGCCGACGCCGGCGTCACGTTCATCGGGCCCTCGGCGGACAGCATGGAGATCCTGGGCGACAAGGCATCGTCGCGCCGCGCCGCGCAACGGTGCGGCGTCCCCACGATTCCGGGCGTCGAAGGTGTCGCCGACGTGGACGCGGCCCTGACGGAAGCCGATCGTCTCGGCTACCCCGTGCTGCTGAAGGCGGTGGGCGGGGGCGGCGGGCGCGGCATGCGGCGCGCCGCGAACGCCGAGGAGCTTCGCGCGGCCTTCGAGGGCGCGCGTCGCGAGGCCAAGGCGTCGTTCGACGATGATCGTCTGTTCCTCGAAAAGCTCGTTCATCCGGCGCGTCACGTCGAGATTCAGATCCTGGGCGACGGCCGCGACGCGATCGCCCTGGGCGAGCGCGAGTGCAGCCTGCAGCGCCGGTACCAGAAGATCATCGAGGAGTCGCCGTGCGCCGTGCTCGACGCGAAGACGCGCGCGGCGATGGAGCAGGCCGCGGTGGCGCTTTCGCGCGAGGCGCGCTACGCCGGCGCCGGCACGGTCGAGTTCCTGCTGGGGCCGGATGGCGCGTACTACTTTCTCGAGGTCAACACACGGCTCCAGGTGGAGCACCCCGTGACCGAAATGCGCACGGGGCTCGACCTGGTGCGGGCGCAAATCGAGATCGCCGCGGGCGGCCCGCTTCCGACGAAGCCGACGCCGCGCGGCCACGCGATCGAGGCGCGCCTGAACGCCGAGGATCCGTACCACGGATTCCTGCCGCAAACCGGTCGCATCCTGAACCTCCGGTGGCCGGGCGGCGACGGCGTGCGCGTCGACGCGGGCGTGGCGTCGGGCCACGCGGTCCACGCGCACTACGACTCGCTCCTCGCGAAGGTGATCGTTCACGGGGCCGACCGCGAGGAGGCGCGCCTCGGCCTGATCGCGGCGCTGGAGTCGCTGGTCCTCCTCGGGCTGACCACGAACCAGTCCCTGCTGCTGGATCTCCTTCACGACGATGCCTTCGCCGGCGCGCAGACATTCACGCACACGCTGGAATCGAGGGAGTGGCCGGGTCCGAGCAGCCTTCCGGACGAGGCCTTCCTTGCCGCCGCCGTGGCGCTTCATGCGCCGCCCGCCGGCGCGGCGGGGAGGGAGGACGCGGACCGGTTCAGCCCGTGGCTCCGCCTCGGCCCATGGAACCGCGCGTCCGCGGCCGACGACGGGGTCGCTCGATGAGCCGCCGCGTCGTATTCCGATGGGGCGGAAAGCACCCGGAGGGCGCCGTGGCGTTTCAGGCCGGGTCGGTGTCCCTGGAGCGGGACGGCCGGACGGTGCGCGCGGACTACAGCCGCGACGGGGGCTGGATCACGCTACGGGTGGGGGATGACGTGCATCGCGTCGCCGTCGCCCGGGATGCCCGGGGACTCTGGGTCTCGTGGCGCGGACGGACCTTCCTCGTCGTGCCGGAGGGACGGGACGGTGGCCCGCGCGGCGCGGCCGACGCGCCGGATGAAATTCGCGCGCCCATGACCGGCCGCGTGGTCTCGATCACGGCCGCGGGCGGCGCGGCCGTCCGCGAGGGGGACCTGCTCCTCACGATCGAGGCGATGAAGATGGAGTTCAAGTTGACCGCCCCCGAGGACGGTTCGGTGCTCGAGGTGGCCTGCGCGGAGGGGGATCGCGTCGAGCTGGGGCAGCTGCTGGTGCGGCTGAAGCCGGCGGCCGATCCGGAGGCCGAGGCGTGAAGGTTCGGATCGTCGAGATGGCGCCTCGCGACGGCCTCCAGAACGAGCAGGCGCGGATTCCCACCGAAACGAAGGTCGCGCTCGTCGACGCCCTCTCCGAGGCGGGGTACGACGAGATCGAGGTGAGCGCCTTCGTCGCTCCGAAATGGGTTCCCCAACTGGCCGACGCCGCCGAGGTGTTCGCGCGCATTCGGCGCCGCGAGGGCGTGACGTATGCCGCGCTCGTGCCGAACGAACAGGGGCTGGATCGCGCGATCGAGGCGCGCGCGGACAAGGTGGCGGTGTTCACCGCGGCCTCGGAGACGTTCAACCGGAAGAACATCAACGCGTCGATCGACGAATCGATCGCGCGATTCGCCCCCGTCGTGCCGCGCGCCAGAGCCGCCGGCATGCGCGTGCGCGGGTATGTCTCGACCGCGTTCTGGTGCCCCTACGAAGGGGCCATCGCGCCGGGGCCCGTCGTGGCGGTGGCGAAGCAGCTGATCGACCTCGGCGTGGACGAGCTTTCGATCGGCGACACGATCGGCAAAGCGAAGCCCGAGGAGGTGAACGCGCTCCTCGACCGGCTGCTCGATGCCGTGCCGCAGGATCAAATCGCGTTCCACTTCCACGACACCTACGGGCTCGCGACGGCGAACGCCGTGGCCGCCTACGAGCGGGGCATCACCGTCTTCGACGCCTCGGCGGGCGGTGTCGGGGGTTGTCCGTACGCGCCGGGCGCCGCCGGGAACGTGGGAACGGAAGAACTGGTGGTGGCATTGCGCGCGGCGGGGGCGGAGATCGCGCTCGATCTCGCCGGCGTCAGCGCCGCGTCCGCGCTCTTGGCTTCCGCGCTCGGGAGGACGCTGGGGCGCCGCGCCCGGCCTTCGACGCCGAACGGGGCTTCTTCTTCGGGGTCGCCGCCCGCTTCGTAGCCTTCTTCGTGCCCGCGGGACGCGCGCGGGCTCCCTTCGGCGTGGCGCGCCGGGTGGGGATCGCGACGTCCGTCTCCCGGATCCGCATCTCGTGCCGCCGCACTTCCCGCAGGAACGCCTCCGGGGGCAGGGCGCGTTCCATCGCGGCAACGCCCCGGAACGGCGCGTCACCGCGCGCGATCATCAATGCCGCGGCCGCCGTGGGGTAGGCCGTTGCCCGCATCATCGCGGTCATGCCCCGTGCCACGTCCATGCGACCGATCATCTCGAAGGTAATCCGCCGGCGCCGGCCCTCCCGCACGCCCTCGACCACCACGCGCATCACGACGAGGTCTTCCTCGCCGGGAAACGTGAGCCGGGGCTCGGCGGCGGCGGCGAACACCGCACGCGGCGCGACCGAGATTCCCTCGACCACGACGGGCTCGGTATCGAGGAGGCCGAGTGCGCGGAGCAGCGTCCACTTCGCGGCATGGCCGGGATACCGGACAGTCTTGTAATCCAGCGTCTTCACGCGCCCCTCGTACGTCCACGGCATCGTCGAGGCCCCGCCGAGCGTCACGAAGGCCTCGCAGCGTCCGGCCGGCTTCGCGAATTCCAGCTCCTCGACCTCGGTCAGCGTCTCGACGTCCACGCGGCGGCCGTCGCGCAGCACCGTCGCCGTGCCCAGGTACTCGTTCAGGAGCCCGTGCATGGAGAAGACGATCATGTACTCGAGCAGCGGCTTCGGCTTGAGCGGCAATCCGCCCACGCGGATTCGGACGGTGTCCGCCCGGTCGAGCCGGGCGATCCCCGCCGCCGCCAGAACGTTCGCCATGCCGGGCGCCAACCCGCAGTCCGGCACGATCGCCACCCCGGCGGCCTTCGCTTGCGCGTCGAGTCGCTCCTGCTCGCGGACGAGCTCGGTGTTTCCGCCGAGATCGCAGAGCGACACGCCGGCCTCGATCGCGGCGCGCGTGAGTTGGAGATTCAGGAAGTAGGGGACGGCGGAAATCGCGACGTCGTATCCACGGAGACGGTCGATGAGGTTCGGCTCGTTGCCCACGTCCATCGCCGTCGCCCGCACGGTCGCACGGCACTCGGGAAACGCCCGCAGGCGATCGGCAGCCGCCTCCGCGCGTCCGAGATCGATGTCGGCGATCGTGACGTCGCGCGCGCCGTCACGGCGGGCCAGATCGAACGCCGCGGCGAACCCTTGCTGGCCGGCGCCGAGGACCAGAAATCTCAAGGTTCTTCCTTCGCGGCGGCCGCCCGGGCGCGCGCGCGCGCCAGACTCCACTGGAGCGCGGGCGGCGTCACGAGGGTCGTGACGATCACCATGATGACCACGGCGGCGTAGGTCGCCGGCGTGATCACCGTCTCGCCGGCGATCGTGAGCGACGCCCCGATGTTCGCGAAGATCAATCCGACCTCGCCACGCGGCACCATGCCCAGCCCCACGGTCAGTCGATCGACGCCCTTCTGCAGCACGCCGAACATGCAGGCCTGTTTTCCCAGCCAGGCCGCGAGAATCAGCGCGCCCGCGAGCCCCAGGATGCGGGGATCCGCGAAGACGCCCACATCCACGCGGATCCCGGTGAGCACGAAGAAGATCGGCACCAGGAAGGTGGAGAGGGGATGGAGCAGCGACTCGAGGGTGTGGTGGCGCGTCTCGTCGAACCATTCGAAGAACGCCGCCTCCAGCACGAGTCCCGCGGCGAACGCCCCGACGATCGGCGCCAGCCCCACCTTGGCCGCGAGGTACGAGAGCAGGAAGCAGAAGATGAGTCCCGACGTCAGCAGGATGCCCGGCACGCGCACCCTGGCCGCGAGGCGCAGCGCCCGGGGCGCCAGCGCGGCGCCGATGGCGATCGCGGCCGCCACGAAGCCGAACGCCTTGGCCGTGATCCAGCCGATGGACGCCAGCGAGAGGGAAGCGCCGCGATCCGCCGAGGTGATGGCTCCGCTGACGATCGCCAGGATCACCAGGCCGAGGATGTCGTCGATGACCGCCGCGCCGAGAATGATCTTCGATTCGTCGCTCCTCGATTCGTTCAGATCCCGGAGCACACGGGCGGTGATGCCGACGCTGGTCGCGGTGAGGACGGCGCCGAGAAACGCATGGGCGTAGACGGAGTGCTGCGGCTCGAGCCAAACGCTGACACCCCAGCCGAGCGCGAACGGCGCGACGATGCCGAGCAACGCCACGAACAGCGAGGAGGGCCCGACGCGCAGCATTTGCCCGATCGTCGATTCGAGTCCGACCTCGAAGAGCAGCACGATCACGCCCAGGCTCGAGAAGATGGCGAGGTACGGGTCGTGCTTCATCGACTCGAAACCGTGGAAGCCGATGAGGCTCAGGTTCCCCAGAATGATCCCGAAGCCGAGTTCGCCGAGCACGGCGGGTTGGCCGGCGCGGACCGCCAGCCAGCCGCCGAGTTTTCCGGAGGCCAGGATGACGGCCAGGGCGAGGAGCAGCGGCACGACCGGATCGTCGGCGCCGCCGGCCCACGCGGGGACCGCCTGCACCAGCATGAAGAGCGCCGCCACCACGAGCGCGGCGCGAAGCCGCCGCCGCGTGCGCGGGAATGCCGGGGGTGTGTCGCCGGATCGCATCATCCGGGGAGGATACCGCGATCCAGCCGTCTCTGGTAGGCTCGTCGAGAACCGCTGGCCGGGCCGAACGGCGCGCGCCGGCCGGGAGACATGATCGGAGGACCTCGCCATGCCATTTCACCCCCCCGTTGCCCCCTTCCGACGCGCCGGCGGCTTCCTTTTTTTCCTCGCCCTCGCCGCGGGAATCGCGGGGCCCTCCTTCGCGGCGCCCATCCCGCCGCGATCGTCGGCCAAGGCCAGCGCCACATCCGACAAGCCGCAGGCCGAGGAATCGGAGGAGGTCGCCCAGCAGCGGGCGCTGGCGGAAGGGGAGTACAAGAAAGGCTACAAGGACGCGGAGAAGGCGAAGAAATTCGAGAAGGACGAAAACGCCGCGGAGGCCACGAAGCACTTCGCCAAGGCCCTGAAACGATTCGAGGAGGCGGTCCGTCTGTACGAGCCGTATGCCGACGCCTGGAACATGATCGGGTACTGCTCGCGTCAGGTGGGCGACTTGAAGCGGGCCTTCGACGCCTATGAACGGGCGCTCGCGATCGACCCGGATCACGAGGAGGCCCACGAATACCTGGGCGAGGCCTACGTGAAGGTGTCCAATTTCGGCAAGGCGAGGGAGCAGCTGGAGTGGCTCCGCGCCCACGATTCGGACGAGGCGGACGAACTGGCGGAGGTGATCGAGAAGGCCGAGCAGGCGATGGCGCCGAAGGGCGAAGCCGGGACGGGCGCCGCCGCCGACTCCTCCGCGGCGCGCTGACCTCGATCGCCTAGCGAATCACGATCGAAGAAAGGTCTGTTTTCGGCTTCGGGTAACGGAGGTCGAGCCGTTCCAGCGCCCGGACCATCGCGCGCGCCACGAGCGCGTCCCGCACCCATTTCCGATCGGCGGGAACCACGTGCCACGGCGCCCACGGCGTCGAGCAGCGGCGCAGCGCGTCCTGGAATGCGTCCTGATACCGCCCCCACAGTCGCCGCTCGCGCAGGTCGCCTTCCGAGAATTTCCAGTTCTTCGACTTGTCGCGGATGCGATCCCGAAGTCGCTTCGCCTGTTCTTTCTTGCTGATGTGCAAGAAGAACTTGAGGATCTTCACGCCGTTCTCGTCCAGCATCCGCTCGAATTCGTTGATCTGCCGGTAGCGCCGCTTCCATACGTCCGCGGGAACCATCTTGTGCACGCGCACGACGAGCACGTCCTCGTAGTGGGACCGGTTGAACACGCCGATCATGCCGCGCGCGGGGACCGCCTGGTGGATCCGCCATAGGTAGTCGTGGTCCCGCTCCTCCTCGGAGGGGACCTTGAACGAGGTGACGGCGCATCCGGCGGGGTTGAGTCCGCTCATCACGTGGCGAATCGTTCCGTCCTTGCCGCCCGTGTCCATCGCCTGCAGCACCACCAACAGCGCATAGCGGTTGTCCGCGTAGAGCATGTGCTGCAATACCCGGAGTCGCTCCAGGTCCGCCGCGAGGATCGCCCGCGCCTCCGCCTTGTCGGACAATCCGGCGTCGTCGGAGGGATCGACGGCGCCGAGTCGAAAACGCTTCCCCGGTTTCACGATCGTGGCGTGCTTCATGGGCGCAGCGTAGCACGACAAAACGAAGGCGGGGACCGGAAGATCCTGCACCCGCGCGCCGCTCGGATCAACTACGCGGGGACGATCGCCGGTCCGCTCGCGTGCGTGGTATTCTGAAGCCATGCCAGATCAATTGATGGGCCGATACAGGATTCTCGAGCCCCTGGGAGAGGGCGGAATGGGGAGAGTCTTCCTCGCGGAGGATCCCGTTCTCGGACGCCGCCTGGCCGTCAAGGTGCTGCCCGACGAATACGCCCACGATCGCGAACGGCGGGAACGGCTCCTGCACGAGGCGCGCGCCGCCTCGGCGTTGACGCATCCGAACATCGTCGTCGTCCACGACGTCGGCGAAACCGATGGCCGCCTCTGGATCGCCATGGAACGGATCGAGGGCGAGACCCTTCGCGCCTGGGTCGCCGAGCGACGATCGCCCGCCGAGATCATCAAGACGCTGCGCCAGGCGTTGGCGGCGTTGGCGGTTGCCCATGACGCGGGACTCGTGCATCGCGATCTAAAGCCCGAGAACCTGATGGTTCGCGCCGACGGCCTGTTGAAAATTCTCGATTTCGGCTTGGCGCGAAGCGTCACGCCGCAACCGGGGGCGCGCACGGCCACGATGCCGGGCACCATTCTCGGCACCGCGCCGTACATGTCGCCGGAGCAGGTGCTGGGGCAACCGGCGGGCCCGCGAAGCGATCTCTTCTCGCTCGGAACGATCCTCTACGAGCTGCTCACGGGCCGGCATCCGTTCGAGGCGGGCTCCTCGATCGATACGATGCATCAAATCCTCCACGAGACGCCGGCGGCTCCTTCCACGGTCAATCCGGCCCTGACCCCCGACTTCGATTTCGTCATTCAAAAGGTTCTCTCGAAGGACCCGGAGCGGCGCCACAGCACGGCGCGCGATCTCGACAACGACCTGGACACGCTGGCCTGCGGCTGCATTCCCGCGTCGTCGTCCGTGCCGGCGCCCGCCACGGACGGTCCCCGTGCGATCGCCGTGCTGCCGTTCAAGAACATCGGCGGCGACAAGGCGCTGGCCTACCTGGGCGTGGGGCTTGCGGACGCGGTCATCACGCGGCTCGCGACGTCGCCCGACCTCGTCGTGCGCGCGACATCGTCGGTTCTGCCGTTCGAGAATCAGGCGATCGACCATCGCCACGTCGCCCAGAAGCTCGACGTGACCGCGCTCCTCGATGCCTCCTTCCAGCAGGTCGGGAACCGGTTCCGCGCCACGGCCCGCCTGATCGAGGCGTCGAGCGGCCGGTCCCTCTGGGCCGGCAAGGTGGACGTTCGAAACGAGGATATCTTCGAGGTCCAGGATCAAGTGGCGCAGGGAATCGCGGAGGCGCTGACGGCGCGGATCACGGCGGACGAGGGGTCGTCGTCGGGCGGCGCATACACGCCGAACTCCGAGGCGTTCGAGCTCCTGATCCGCTCCCGGGAAGCGATCCGGACCCAGCGCAAAGAGTCGTACCTGCAAGCGATCGAGCACC
>QJVW01000065.1 GCA_003235575.1 Candidatus Eiseniibacteriota bacterium
ATCGACTCCAGCACGGGGGCGCTGGACCGGGCGCGGGAGAACCACCGGCGAAACGCCCCCGACCGCCGCATCGACTTTCGAGCGTCCGGCGTGGAGGAGGCGCTGCGCGGATTCGCTCGTGACGGTGCGCGGTTCGATGTGATCATCGTCGACCCGCCGGCGCTGGTGAAGAGCAAGAAGGCGCTGCGCGAGGGACTGCGGAAGTACGTCGCGGTGAACGCTGCCGCCATGCGACTGCTGGAGCCGGACGGCATGCTGGCGACGGCGACTTGCTCACACCACGTCGACGCGCCGCTCTTCCTGGACACGCTTCGGCTGGCCGCGAAGACGGCGGGCATGCGATTCCGCCTCGTGGACGTCCATGGACAGTCCGGCGATCACCCCGTGCTCCTCGCGGCGCGGGAAACCAGTTACCTAACCCTGGCGCTTCTGGAGCGGATCGAGGGTCCGACCGCCGAGGGCGCGACCGAGGAGCCGACGACATGACCGACAAACCGACCACCCCACCGCCGTCCGATCCGGAGACACCGCCCGCGGGGTCGCCGACGACCAAGGATCTCTTTCTAGGGCTGATTCACTCGTTCCAATCGGCGGCGATGCAGCAAATGGGAAAGATCGCGAACCCGTTCACGAAGGAGATCGAGCGCGATCTGCCGCAGGCCCAGCTGTCGATCGACATGCTCCGCATGCTGCAGGAGCGAACGAACGGGAACCTGACGCCCGAGGAATCCCGCTTCCTGGCGCATGTCCTGCGGGAGCTGCAATTGAACTACGTGATGGAGTTGGAAGAGGACAAGAAGGGGGCGGGAACGAAGCCGGACGGCGGGGAGGGCGGCGCCCCCGACGATCCCGGTCCGCCCGCCGCCTAGCCGGCCGGGTTCTCGCGCTCCTCGCGCTTCGCGGCCTCCCAGAGCCGGTCGAGCTCCGGCATTCCGGCGTCCTCGGGGGTCCGGCCCTGCGCGCGTAGCATCGCCGCGACGCGATCGAATCGCCTGCGGAACTTGTCGGTCGCGGCCCGAAGATGGGCCTCGGGGTCGGTCTTCAGGAAGCGGGCCACGTTCACCACCGCGAACAGGATGTCGCCGATCTCCTCCGCGACGGCGCGCGCGTCGCCGGACCGCACCGCCGCCTCCGCTTCGTCGAGTTCCTCCCGCACTTTCGTGAAGATGTCCTCCACGCGTTCCCAGTCGAAGCCGACCGCGGCCGCCTTTTCCTGGACCCGGTAGGACTGCAGCAGGGCCGGCAGCCCCGGCGGACTCTTGCCGAGCAGGGAGGCGTGCTCTCCTCCCTCCCGTCGCTTCCGCTCTTCCCACTGGCGCAGCACGTCCTGCGCGTCGAGATCGCGGGGACTCTCGAAGACGTGCGGGTGGCGCGCCACCATCTTGGCGACGTTCCCCCGTATCACCGACGCCGGGGGGACGCCGCCCTCGTCGCCCAGCCGAACGGCCAGGAAGAGCGCCAGGAAGAACAGGTCCCCCAGTTCCTCGGCCGTCGCCGCGCGGTCGGATGCCGCGATCGCCTCCGCTACCTCGTGCGCCTCCTCGACGACGTACGGCGACAGCGTATGAAGCGTCTGGTCGCGATCCCAGGGGCAGCCATCGGGGCCGGAGAGGTGTCGGACGAGATCGACGAGCGCGGCCGTGGCCGCCGCGACCTCTTCACGGTCGCGCGCGGGTGGGGACGGGGCGCGGGGGTCGGTTGGCATTCGGGCAGTGTAGGCGGGGCGCGTGCGGATGTCCACGCGCCGCCGGGGCGCGCGCTTGCGCCCGAAGGGGGCGCGTGGTACTCCTCGTGAGCCGGAACCCGGCGTCACGACATGGAATTCCCAACCTGGGTCGAAGTCGATCTCGACCGCTTCCAGCGTAATCTGGAATCGATCCGCGCCGCCGCGGGTGGGGCGTGTCGCGTGCTCTTGGTCGTCAAGGCCGATGCCTACGGCCATGGCGCGGCCGAGATCGCGCGGCATGCCGTCGCGAACGGCGTCTCCATGCTGGGCGTCGCGACGCTGCACGAGGGGATCGAACTGCGCGGCTCCGGCGCCACCGCCCCCATCGTCGTTCTGAGCCCCGCGCTTCTTTCCGAAGTCGACGAGATCATCGAGCACCGTCTGACCCCCTGCGTGGCCACCCTCGAGTTCGCGAAGCGTCTCTCCGAGCGAAGCGCGGCGCATCAGGTGACCTCCCGCATCCACGTCGAGATCGACACGGGCATGGGACGGACCGGCGTCAGCGACGACGAGGCGCCGGCATTCTTGGAGCGGATCGCGGATCTTCCGCACCTGTCCCTGGAGGGCGTGTTCACGCATTTCCCGGACGCCGACAGCGGCCGCACCGATTTCACCGAGGAGCAGCTTCGCCGGTACGACGCGGTGTTGAGCGAGCTGGCACGCCGGAAGATCGATGTGCCGCTCCGCCACGCCGCGAACAGCGCGGGCATCCTGAGCGTGCGCGACGCGCATCGAGACATGATCCGCCCGGGCATCCTGGCCTACGGCGTCTATCCCAGCGCGAACGTGCCGCGGACCGTTTCCGTGGAGGGAATCCTGACCTTCAAGACGCGCGTCGTGCAGATCCGCGAGCACCCGCCGGGGCGGAACATCTCCTACGGCCGGACGTACCAAACCGCCCGGCCCTCACGGATCGCGGTGCTCCCGGTCGGCTACGGGCACGGCTACCCGTGGTCCCTGGGCAACCGCGGGGAGGTGCTGGTGCGGGGAGCGCGGGCGCCGATCGTCGGCCGGGTCACGATGGATCTGACCATGGTCGACGTCAGCGACATTCCCGGCGTCGCGCTCGAGGACGAGGTCGTCCTCTGGGGGGAACAGAACGGCGCGCGCCTTCCGCTGGATGAAGTGGCGGAGCGCGCCCAGACCATTCCCTACGAACTCCTCTGCGGCATGGGGAAGCGCGTCGTCCGCCTCTTCCTGAGCGCCGGCGCGCCGATGAAGGTCGTCACGCTGATCGGCGAGCGCCGTGAGCTGGAAATCGTGGAGTCGGGCGTCGGGCCCGACGATCGCCGGAAACGTCGCCGGATCGAGTACCGGGACGTGCGGAGCGAACCGTGAGCAGCGGGCGCGCCCTCCTCGATCACGCAACGGCCCTCCTGCCGCGCTCGGTGGCGCCGCATTCGTCGCTCCGCGTCGCCGCCGCGCTCGAGGACGAGGCGGGCGCCGTGCATCCCGGGGTGAACGTGGAGAGCGCCAGCCTCGGTCTGACGATCTGCGCCGAGCGGAACGCGCTCTTCGGAGCCCTGGCCCGCGGCGCGACGCGGTTCGTCCGCCTTGCCATCGTGTCCGACCGCGCGCGGCCCATCCTCCCGTGCGGCGCCTGCCGCCAGGTTCTGCTGGAACACGCGCCGGATCTGATCCTCGTCCTGGCGGCGCCCGACGGTGGCGTCGAGGAGCTTCCGCTCCGCGAACTCCTCCCGCGGCCGTTCCTGTCGTGGGACAAGCCCTCCTGAGCCGCCTGGCGGGGAAGGTGGACGCCACCCTCCTCGTGCCATGGGCGACGCCCGCCGAGGTCGAGCGGGTCGCCGAGGAGGGATGCGGGCTCGGCGTGGCGGCGATCTGCGTCCTCCCCTATCACGTCCGGCGCTGCGCCGCGATCACGGCCGGAACCCCCGTCGCCGTCGCCGCCGCGATTTCGTTCCCCACCGGCGGCGCTCCTCCCGACGTGAAGGCGATCGAGGCGGCCGCCGCGGTGTCCGACGGGGCGCGCGAATTGGACCTGGTCGTAAACCTCGGCGCGGTCCGGGCGGGCGACTGGAGCCTGGTCGAGCAGGAAGTTCGCGCCGTTCGGGATTCCTGCCCCGGGATTCTCACCAAGTGGATCGTCGAGATGGACGCCCTGCGCGAGGCGGAGTGGAAGCGGGCGGTCCGCGTGGTCGAGGAGGGTGGCGGCGACTTCGTGAAGAACGCGACCGGAACAGGGCCCGGCGGCGCCTCCGTCGCGGGGATTCGCGCGCTACGCGCCGCGGCGGGTGGAATGGGCGTCAAGGCCGCGGGCGGGATCCGAACGCGCGCCGCGGCCCTGGCGCTGCTCGAGGCGGGCGCGAATCGGATCGGCACCAGCGTCGCGTCGACGGTGGCTGGGCCGGCGCCGGGCGGGCGGACGCGATGACGCGCCGACGGCCCGCCGACCCCGCTCCCCCGGACATGCGCGACATCATCCGGGCCAAACGCGACGGGGGCGTCCTCGACGCATCCCGTATCGCCGCCTGGGTCCGCGGCGTGACCGACGGCGTCGTCCCCGACTATCAATCCGCGGCGCTCCTGATGGCGATCGTCTGGCGGGGGATGTCGCGGGAGGAGACCATGGACCTCACGAGGGCGATGCTCGCCTCGGGCCGCGTGCTGGACTGGTCGTCGCTCGACCGGCCGACGGTGGACAAGCACTCGACCGGCGGCGTGGGGGACAAGATCTCGATCGCGCTGGCGCCCTGGGTGGCCGCGTGCGGCGCCGCGGTGCCCATGATCTCCGGACGAGGTCTGGGGCACACGGGAGGAACGCTCGACAAGCTGGAGGCCATTCCCGGATTCACGACCACGGTCGCGCCCGAGGCGTTCGACGCGCAACTGCGGCGCCTTGGCGTGGTCATGGCCGGCGCGTCGGACGATCTCGCCCCGGCGGACCGGACGTTGTACGCGCTGCGAGACGTAACCGCCACGGTGGAATCGGTGCCGCTGATCGTGGCCAGCATCGTGAGCAAGAAGGTCGCGTCCGGGACGAGGGCCATTGTCTACGACGTGAAGTGCGGGCGCGGCGCCTTCCTCCCGGACCGCGAGGAGGCCCGCGCGCTGGCCCGGGAACTGATCGCCATGTCGCGGGGACTGGGGCTGAACGCGGGCGCGTGGCTGACGCGCATGGACTCGCCGCTCGGCCGGGCGATCGGCAACGCCAACGAGACGGCCGAGGCGTTCGCGGTGCTTCGCGGGGAGGGTCCGGCCGACGTCACCGCGCTGACCCGGTCGCTGGGCGCCTCCATGCTCGAGCGATGCGGCGTCGCGCGCGACCGCGACGACGCCGTGCGCCGGTTGGACGCCGCGCTCGGTTCCGGGGAGGCCGTGCGCGTGGCCGAGGCGATGGTGGAGGCGCAAGGGGGCGACCCCCGGGCCGTCGCCGACCCGACGCGACTGCCCGAGGCTCCGGTGGTCACCGAGGTGACGGCGGCGCGGGACGGCGTCGTGGCGGGTTGGGACGCCCGGACGCTCGGCGAAATCCTGGTGGACATGGGGGGAGGACGCGCCCGGAAGGAAGACCCGATCGATGCCGGAGTCGGCATCCGGCTCCTGCGGACCGCCGGAGACGCCGTTCGCGTCGGGGACGTCGTGGCCACGATTCGGACACGCAGCGAGGGCGCCGCGCCGCGGGAAGCCGTCGGGCGCTCGATCGACATTCGCGATGCGGCGGAATCCCCGGCGACGCCGCTCCTGGAGGAGGTCTCGGAATGAAATCGCCGCGCCTGGAGATCCACCCCGTCACGCCGGATCGCTGGGAGGACCTCGCGGCGCTGTTCGGACCCCGCGGGGCGTGCGCCGGCTGCTGGTGCATGTACTGGAAGCGGACGCGGGCGCAGTTCGACCGCGCGAAGGGGGAGGGCAACCGTCGGGCGCTTCGCGCGCTGGTGCGGGGGGGCGCCACCCCCGGGCTCCTAGCCTACGCCGCGGGAGTCCCCGTCGGTTGGTGCTCCCTGGAGCCGCGATCCCGGTTCACGGGGCTCGGGCGGTCCCGCATTCTGGCGCCCGTCGACGACGCGCCGGTCTGGTCGGTGCCGTGCTTCTTCGTCGCGCGCGGTTGGCGGCGGAAGGGCGTCACGGTGGCCCTGCTCCGGGCGGCGGCGAAGCACGCGGCCTCCCAGGGCGCGACGATCCTCGAGGGATATCCCACCGCGCCGAAACGGGGCGCGATGGCCGACGCCTTCGCCTGGACGGGAATCGTCGGTGCGTTCGAGAAGGCGGGCTTTCGCGAGGTGGCGCGGCGCTCGCCCACGCGGCCGATCATGCGGCGCCGCGTGCGCGCGCGCTAGAGGCGGATCCGCTCTTCGGGCTGCGCCTCGCTGTCGTGGCGCTGGAATTCGCCCGGATCCGGAATGTGCCGCTCCAGGCCGGTGTGGACGTTGCAGTATCCGGACGGTTCGCTCCCGTCGCGGAAGAGTTCGATCTCGGTCTCGGGACAGGAGGGGTTCGCCAGCAACCCGGTTTGCGCGCAGATCTGCCGCGTCACGACGCCGCTCGGCACCGGGAAGTCCGAGGGCGGATTCTCCTTCGACGCGGCCTCCACGACGTCCACCCAGATCGGCAGCGCCGCGGACGCGCCGGTCATGGCGGGGCCGATCTTCTTCTTCTTGTCGAACCCGACCCAGACGCCCGCCACCAGATCCGGCGTGTAGCCGACGAACCAGGCGTCGGTGTAGTCGTCGGTCGTTCCGGTCTTGCCCGCGGCGGGCACGGTCAGGCCCAGCGGTCGTGCCGAGGCGGCCGTGCCGTTCTCGATCACGCTCTCGAGCATGTTCGTCACCGTGAGCGCCGTCTCGGGGCTGAGCGCCTCCTCGGACGTCACCCGCGCCTGCTCGAGCACCTTGCCGTTCTTGTCCTCGACCTTGAGCACGAAGACCGGCGTGACGCGCACGCCTTGATTCGCGAAGACCCCATAGGCCGAGGTCAACTCCAGCAGGTTCACTTCGGACGTCCCCAGCGCGAGCGAGAGATCCTGCACCAGTCGGCTGCGAATTCCCATCCGCCTGGCGTAGGAAGCGACGATCGGCGTGCCGAGTTTCTGGAGCAGCTTCGCCGCCGGCACGTTCAGCGATTTCGCGAGGGCCTGGCGCAGCGTGACCGGACCGCGGAACTTGTGGTCGTAGTTCTGCGGCGCCCACTCCTCGCCGTTCCCGGCCCGGAAGGAGACGGGCGTGTCGAGAATCATCTCGGTCGGCGTGTATCCGTTGTCCATGGCCGCGGCGTAGATGAAGGGCTTGAACGCCGACCCGGGCTGCCGGGCGGCCTGCACCGCCCGATTGAAGTTCGATTCGTTGAAGTCGCGTCCACCGACCAGCGCGCGAATGTGCCCGTTCTTGGGATCGAGCAGCACCACCGCGCCCTGGAGGTACTCCGTTTGCGGCCGCTCGCGCACCCCCGACTTCACCGCCGCCGCCAGCAGCGTCGCCCGCGTCTTCTTGTAGCGGTTTCGCTGCTCCAGCGCCTCGATGCGCCGTTCGAGCGACTCCTCGGCGGCGTGCTGCAAATCGATATCGATGCTGGTGTAGACGCGCATGCCGCCCTCGTAGAGCTGATTCGAGCCGTACCGTTCGTCCAGGTACTGGCGAACCATCTCCATGAAGTAGGGCGCCTGGCGGGAGTCGTAGCGGGTCTTGGTGACGCCGAGCGGGGCTTCGCTGGCCGTTTCGTACTGCGAGCGGGAGATCCGCTTGTTCTCGAGCATCGAGGCGAGGACGAGATTGCGCCGCTTCAAGGCCCGCTCCGGCTCCCGCCGCGGCGAGTAGTCGCGCGGGTTGCGCGGCAGCCCCGCCAGGAGCGCGGCTTCCGGAATCGTCAGATCCCCGACCGGCTTTCCGAAGAACACCTTCGCCGCGGCGTCGATGCCGTACGCGCCTTCGCCGAAGTAGATCTGGTTCAGGTACATCTCGAGGATCTCGTCCTTGGTGTACGTCTGTTCGATTCGGACCGCGAGGACGGCTTCCTTGAGCTTTCGGGCGACGGTCTTCTCGTGGGTCAGGAAGAGGTTTCGCGCCAATTGTTGCGTGATGGTGCTGCCGCCCTGCTCCATGCGGCCCGCCGCGATGTCGTTCGCCAGCGCCCCCAGGACCCGGATCGGGTCGATGCCCCAGTGGCTGTAGAACCGGCGATCCTCGATCGAGAGAATCGCGTCGACCATCGGCTTCGGGATCTGGCGGAGCGGGATGAGGCTTCGGTTCTCTTTGTAGAATTCGTGCACCAACTGCCCTTTGGCATCGTAGACGAGCGTCTTCACGGGCGGAGCGATCGTCTGCAGGCCCGCGGGCGAGGGGAGATCGCGCTGCAGCCAATTGGCCACGCCGACGCCGATGCCGATCGCGCCGCACAGGAGCACGATCACGACGGCGGAGGTGATTTGCAGCGTTCGGTGCCAGCGCGCGCTCACGCACGATCCTCGCTTGGGTTAGAGGGCCGTTCCACGGTCCGATTCGAGACAACGCTAGGTAACGGCCGGTGGGGGGTCAAGGAACATTTGCCCCGGATCGCCGCCGCGCGATTTCGCGCCTCCTTCTTCCGCGTCACCCGCCGACCTGCTAGAGTTCGCGTCCGATGAACGAGTCCACGATCCGCGCCGAGGTCGCGCGCCAACTCGAGACGATTCGCGCCGGGACCGAGGAGATCCTCCCGGAGGCGGAATTCGTCCGCAAGCTGGAGCGCGCCGTTTCCACGGGCACGCCGCTTCGCGTGAAGCAGGGATTCGATCCCACGGCCCCCGACATTCACCTCGGGCATACCATCGGTTTGCGAAAACTCCGGGCGTTCCAGGACCTGGGCCACCAGGTCGTGCTCATCGTCGGCAGCTACACGGCGCTCGTGGGCGATCCAAGCGGCCGGTCCGCGACGCGGCCCCGTCTGACCGAGGAGGAAGTCCGCGCGAACGCCGACACCTATCTCGACCAGTTCTTCAAGGTGGTGGATCGCGAACGGACCGAGGTTCGCTGGAACGGCGATTGGTTCTCGGAGATGAAGTTCACGGAAATCCTGCAGCTGGCCTCGCGATTCACGGTCGCGCGCATGCTGGAGCGGGACGACTTCGAGAAGCGCTACCGTGCCGGTGAGCCGATCAGCGTTCATGAATTCCTCTACCCCCTGATGCAGGCCTACGACTCGGTGGTCATCCAGGCCGACGTCGAGATCGGCGCCACCGAGCAGAAATTCAACCTGCTTGCCGGCCGCGACATCCAGGTCGCCTACGGCCAAGAGCCGCAGGCGATCCTGACGCTCCCCGTGCTCGAGGGGTTGGACGGCGTGCGCCGCATGAGCAAGAGCCTCGGGAACTACATCGGCGTCGCCGATGCGCCGACCGAGATCTTCGGCAAGACGATGAGCCTCCCGGACAAGCTGATCGTCCGCTACTACCGCCTCGTCACGGACGCGAACGCCGCGGAATGCGACGAGGTCGAGCAAGCGCTCCGCGACCCGGACGTCAATCCGATGACGTGGAAGAAGTCGCTCGCGCATCGACTTGTGCGGATGTATCACGGTGTCGGCGAAGCCGACACGGCCCGTCAAGCCTTTGAGAAGCAATTCTCGCGCCGCGAGACACCGAGCGAAATGCCCGTGGAGCGCGTGGCACCGGGCAAATTCCGCGTTCGCGCTCTCATGATGCTCGCCTTTCCCAAGCAGTACACCGGAACCGCCGCCGGTGCTCTCTTCAAGCAGGGCGCCGTGTACGTAAATGGCGAGCGCGTAACCGATCCGGGCGTTGAAATGACGCTCGAGGAAGGGGAGGAGGCGGCCCTGGTGTTCAAGGTCGGCCGGAAGTACGCCAAGGTGGTCGGCACGCCCGGCGCGGATCCCGCGGCCTAGTCGTTTTTCCAGCCCCCGCGTGGGGTTCGAAGCACGGTTTGGGCCATCTCCAGAGCCCCTCGCGCGAGGCCTTTCGCAAGATAATCGTAACTTATTGCAATATTGTCACTTGGTCCCGTTGACAAAAGCGGGTCACATGGATATCTTTCCCCTTGCGACAGGCGGGAAGCAGCACCCTCAGTCCCGTCTGTAGCCGCAAGGTTGGCCGTAAGTGGCGTGACGGACTTCCCCGATGTCGCAGTAAAATACTTCATTGACATGCCATAGCGAAAAGCGCTACGTTCACGGTTCGCCCTTGAACAGGGCAAACTCGCGCAAGTCGCGCATCAGCTCTTTGACAAATGAATAGCGCACGTTTGTGACGTGGAGCCCTAGAGGATTCTCTCTCGGCCTTCGGGCTGAAGAGATCTCTTGTCAAACGGCGAGGTCCACAGGGCCTCGTTTTGGTGTGATTTCGTAAAAACCACGGAGAGTTTGATCCTGGCTCAGAACGAACGTTGGCGGCGTGGATTAGGCATGCAAGTCGAACGCGAAAAGGGTAGCAATACCCTGAGTAAAGTGGCGAACGGGTGAGTAACGCGTAGGGAACCTGCCTTCGAGAGGGGGATAACACTCCTAACGGGGTGCTAATACCGCATGACACTGCGATATCGCATGGTGTTGCAGTCAAAGGTGGCCTCTGTTTACAAGCTACCACTCGAAGATGGTCCTGCGTCCCATTAGCTTGTTGGCGGGGTAACGGCCCACCAAGGCGACGATGGGTAGCCGATCTGAGAGGATGACCGGCCACACTGGGACTGAGATACGGCCCAGACTCCTACGGGAGGCAGCAGTCGAGAGGCTTCGGCAATGGGG
>QJVW01000060.1 GCA_003235575.1 Candidatus Eiseniibacteriota bacterium
ATTCGCCGGAGCACGCTGAAGTCTCGTCGGCGCTTCTGAACCTGGGGTCCGTGGCCGTTCGCCAGGGGGACTACGCCAAGGCGGAGTCGTCGCTCGTACGAGCCCGTGCCATTCGCGTCAAGGTCTTCGGAGCCCGCTCCTCGATGGTCGCGAAGGTGGACCGCGCGGTCGCCGAGCTGAGGCAGCGGGAGGGGCGGCTACCCGAGGCCCGGCGCGCGTTCGAGAAGTCCTTGTGGGGCTTCGGCACGGCGACCAGGGACGACAGCCTCCAAACGGCCACGACGCTCTTCAAGTTCGCGGACTGTCTTCGGGACCTCAAGGATCGACGGGCCGAGCGCGAAGCGCTGGAGCGCTCGCTCCAGATTCGCAAGGCGCTTCTGCCGCCGGGGGACGCTGACATCGTGGAGGTGAAGGCGAGGCTCGGGGCGCCGACGAGCGGGTAACGATCTCGAGTAGCGGTCCGCGGCACGGCAAGCCCCGTTTGTGAGCCGATGGACTTTCCCGAGTAGGGTGCGCCAAGTGGCGGTACCGAACGCCGGCGCAAGGCCAACTTCATTGCAGACCCCGGACGCCGTTTCCGGGTAAAGTTTCGGCCCTATGACCCTTCCGTCAGGAACACAACTGGGCACCTATGAAATCCTCGGCCCCCTGGGAGCCGGTGGGATGGGCGAAGTCTATCGCGCGCGCGACAGTCGCCTCGGTCGCGACGTCGCGATCAAAGTGCTGCCCGCCGACCTGGCCTCCTCCCCCGATCGCCTCGCCCGTTTCGAGCGCGAGGCCCGGACCGTAGCAGGGCTCAACCACCCGAACATCGTAGTCCTCCACACCGTCGAAGATGCCGACGGCGTCCGCTTCCTCACCATGGAGTTGGTCGAGGGGCAGACGCTTTCGAATCTCGTGGCGCCCGGAGGGGTACCGCTTCCCGAACTTCTCGACCTCGCCATTCCTCTAACCGACGCGCTCGTCTCGGCCCACGAGAAAGGCGTGGTCCATCGGGATCTCAAACCCGGAAACGTGATGGTGACGCGCGAGGGGCGCGTGAAGGTCCTGGATTTCGGCCTGGCGAAGATGGTGGAGCGCGACGCGCCCGTCGCTGAGGGGGTGAACTTCACGGTCACGGTGGATGGCCCCATTTCCGGCGAGGGGCATGTGGTGGGGACGGTTCCCTACATGGCCCCGGAGCAGTTGCGCGGCGAGGCCGCGGACGCCCGTTCCGACCTCTTCTCCCTCGGGATCATTCTCTACGAACTCGCGACCGGGCGGAGGCCGTTCACCGGAGATAGCAGCGCGGAGGTCACGTCCTCCATCCTCCGCGACGCGCCGGAGTCGCTGAGCCGGGCGCGCGCCGATCTCCCTGCGGATCTGGAGCGGATCGTGAACCGCTGCCTGGAGAAGAATCCGCGGGAACGAGCCCAGTCCGCCCTCGACGTGAACAATGAACTCCGCCGCCTGCGGAAGGTGCTGGAGCACGGCGGGCTGGAAGCGCCGACCTCGGACAAGGTCGCCTCGATCGCTGTACTGCCGTTCGCGAACCGGAGCGCGAGCGCGGACGACGAGTACTTCTCCGACGGTCTGGCGGATGAGCTTCTCAACGTGCTTTCGAAGATCAAAGGCCTGCGGGTAATCGCGCGGGCCTCCGCGTTCCAGTTCAAGGGGACGAAGGACGATGTTTCCACGATCGGGCAGAAGCTGAACGTCGCCACGCTTCTCGACGGCAGCGTCCGCAAGGCGGGGAATCGAATCCGCGTTTCGGTGCAGCTGGTGCAGGTATCGGACAGCTCGCATCTCTGGTCGGAGACGTACGACCGAACGTTGGAGGATATCTTCGCGGTCCAGGACGACATCGCGCAGTCCGTGGTGAAGGAGCTACGCACGAAGCTGTTGGGCGAGGCGGCGGATTCGGACGCGAGCGGAGAGGCGAAGGCGGAGGTGGCGCAGGCGGCGAAGGGGCGCGGGACCGATCCGGAGGCGCATCGTCTCTACCTCCTGGCGCGTCACATCGGCAGTCGGATGACCCCCCAGGACGTGGAGCGGGCGATCGGACACCTGCAAGATGCGCTCGCTCTCGAGCCGAACTTCTCGCTCGCCTGGCTGGCGCTCAGCCAGGAGTACGGGAGGCAGGCGGATCGAGGGTGGGTTCCGACCGCGGGGGCCTACGCCAGGGCGAGGGAAGCGCTGGAGCGGGCGCTCGCGCTGGACCCCAACCTTCCGGATGCGCACGCGCGGCTGGCGATGATGCAGATGGGCTACGACTGGGACTGGCGGGGCGCCAAGGCTTCGTGCGCCCGGGCCCTGGAGCTGGCGCCGGAAAGTCCCCATGTGCTCGGCGCATGCGGCGTTCTCGCCATGAGGCTTGGCCGATTCGAGGAGGCCATCGGCCACTTCCAGCGGGCAGCCGCGCTGTCTCCACTGGCCGCGGCGCCGCGTCGAAATTTGGCTGCGGCCCAGTCCTGGCTGGGGCGCTTCGCCGACGCGGACGCCTCGTGGCGCGAGGCGCTGGACCTGGCGCCGCAGGCGTCCGGATCGCGCGCGTATCGCGCGCTGAACCTTCTCCAGTGGGGGCGTGGCGAAGAGGCGCTCGAGGAAGCGGCGCGCGAGCCGGATGTGACCTATCGTCTCTACGCGCTGGCCATCATTCACGGCGCCCTCGAGCAGCTGCCGGAATCGCGGGCGGCCTTGCAGGAATTGAGCAGCGTCTACGGCGACGTCGCAGCGTTCCAGGTCGCCGAGGCGCTTGGTTCCCGCGGCGAAATGAATGCGGCCTTCGAGTGGCTGGAGCGAGCCTACGCGCAGCGCGACGGCGGCCTCTCCGAGTTGCTACCATCGCCCTGGCTCCGTCCTCTGCACGACGATCCCAGATGGGCCCCGTTCGTCAGGAAGATCGGGCTGGAGGAATAGGGCGAGGCTCTCCGCGTCCTAGTCCAGGAATACGTTGAACTCGTCGGATTCCTCGCCGTGGAGGATCTCGGCCGCGTGCGCGGGCGTGGAGGCGCCGAAGAGCCGATCCTGCATGGCGGTGTCGGTGCCGATGGTGCGCGCGAGCGTGGCCAGGATCTGAAGGTGCAGCTTGGCTTCGTCGGGCGACGTTCCCAGCAGGACGATGCAATGGACGGGTTTGTCGTCCGGCGACGGGAAGGGGAGCCCCGTTTTCGACAGCGCCATGACG
>QJVW01000018.1 GCA_003235575.1 Candidatus Eiseniibacteriota bacterium
GCCTCGCTGGAGAAGGGGGACACGCCGTTCACGCCCGCCATCTCCCTGGTGATCGCCGCGCACGCCGCGGCCAGCATGCAGGCCGCGGAAGGACGGGAGAACGTCTTCGCCCGGCACGAGCGCAACGCCGAGGCCACGCGCGCGGCCGTGCGGTCGCTGGGACTGCCGCTCTTCGCGGAAGTGCCGACGAACGCGGTGACCGCCGTCTCCGTTCCGGCCGGCATCGACGGAGGCGCGGTCGTCAAGACGATGGAGCGGCGCTACGGCGTGAAGATCGCCGGAGGGCAGGAGTCGCTGAAGGGGAAGATCTTCCGACTGGGACACATCGGCCACTACGACGCGGGGGACATCCTGCGTCTCGTGGGCGCGTTCGAGTCGGCGCTATCCGATCACGGCCACCGCGTCGAGCCCGGAACGGCGGTGCGAACGGCGCAAGAGTCGCTTCGCCGCGCCACGGCCCCGGCCGGCGTGGCGTAGGGCGCCGCCATGGCATTCACCGTCCTGGTCAGCGATCAGATTCCGAAGCGTTCCGTCGACATGCTCCGCGCCGCCCCGGACGTGGAGGTGATCGAGAAGGTGGGGTTGACGGAAGAGCAACTCCTGCCGCTCGTCGCCGGCATCGACGCGTGGGTCGTCCGAAGCGCGACGAAGGTGACGCGCCGTCTGCTCGAGGCTGCGCCGCGTCTCCGTTGGGTGGGTCGCGCGGGCGCCGGGCTGGACACCATCGACGTGGCCGCCGCCAAGGAGCGTGGCGTGGAGGTCATGAACGTCCCCGGCGCGAACTCGATC
The DNA here is from genome assembly GCA_003235575.1 of Candidatus Eiseniibacteriota bacterium. Classification (GTDB taxonomy): domain Bacteria; phylum Eisenbacteria; class RBG-16-71-46; order SZUA-252; family SZUA-252; genus SZUA-252. Next base: position 790 of record QJVW01000018.1, read on the forward strand.
GCGGTCGCGGAACTCGCGTTCGGTCTCCTCCTGTCGCTCTTTCGCCGCCTACCCGAAGCGGACGCGTCCCTGCGCCGCGGCGAATGGCTGAAGTCGAAGCTGATGGGACGTGAACTTCGCGGCAAGACGATCGGAATCGTGGGCATGGGCAAGATCGGGCGCGCCGTGGCCCAGCGCGCGGCCGCGTTCGAGATGCGGTGCCTGGCGCACGATCCGCTGGTTCCCGCGGATGCCGTCCGCGGCGCCGGCGCCGAGCCGGTCGGGCTGGACGAACTCCTGTCGCAATCGGATGTCGTGACGCTGCACCTGCCCGCCACGGCCGACACCAAGAACCTCCTCGACGCCAAGAGGATCGCCGCCATGAAGCCGGGCGCGGTCCTGGTCAACGCCGCCCGCGGGGGTCTGGTGGACGAATCGGCGTTGCTCGAGGCGCTTCGGTCGGGGCATCTGGCGGGCGCAGCGCTCGACGTGTTCGCCGCCGAGCCGACGGGCGCCAATCCGCTCCTGACGCTCCCCAACGTGGTGGCGTCCCCCCACATTGGGGCATCGACCCGCGAGGCGCAGGAGGCCTGCGGCGACGAGATCGCGCGCATGATCCTCGAACGCATGGCTGCCGCGGCGACCGCGTAACCGACTCCGGCCGGCCGCGTTCCGCGCGCGCGATTTCTCGATTTTCGGGTTGACTCCGGACGCCGATCTGCCGACGATACAGGTATCGCGGAAAGGAGGTGGTCCAGTGCATAAACAAGGACTCAGCGGAGGTGGCGGCAGCTAGGCGCGTCATCGTGCGCTCTAGCCGTGTCGGGCCTGGCGAATCCCAACCGCCAACCGGAGAATTCGGGGGAGGTCTTTCGAGACCTCCCCTTCTCTCTTGCGGGAGCCGATCAGGGTTCCGGCGTCGCGAGGGTCCTCATCGGTTGCCCCGTCCTCCGTCCGGGAGTACGCTCGTGGAGAGAGACGAGCGCCCCGATCACCACGGAGCCCCCATGACGCGGCCGCCCACCCCTCGGGTTCCGAGACCCGCCGCAGCCCTGATTGTGCCTTGCGTGGCGCTCCTAGCGGTTTGCCTCGGCTGTTCCTCCGGCCTGGGTCGGCCGATTCGGAGCGTCGACGCGGCTTTCGGCGATGACAGCGTCGAGCGAGCCAGAATCGAGCTGCACTCCTACTATTTCGAGCCAAATCGAGTCGTGGTCCACGCCGGTCGAACCGTGGAGCTGACGCTCCACAACGGCTCCCTCCTCGTGCCGCACAACCTGACCTTCGCCGATTCCGCGCTCTCCCTGAGCCAGAGCGTCGGCCGAAAGCGCACCCACCGGGTACGCTTCACCGCGCCAAGTCCCGGGGAGTATGAGTTCTTCTGCCACGTCGGGAGTCACGCCAAGAAGGGGATGAAAGGCGTCCTCGTGGTTTTGCCGTGACTTCCTCCGTCATTCTCTCCCTCGCCACCGCCGTGCCCACGCACGTGGTGCGCCAACCCGAGGCCAAGCGGCTCGTCGAGGCGATCTTCGCGGGCGGCTCCGCCGAGGCGGAGCCGGCCGGCTGGGAACGGCTCTACGCCGTGTTCGACCATGGCGCCATCGAAACGCGCCACACCTGCATGCCGCTTTCGTGGTACGCGGAGCCGCACGACTTCGCCGAACGGAATGCGCGGTACGTCGAGCACGCGCTCCTGCTCGGCGGAGAAGTCGCGGCGAAGGCCCTGGAGCGCGCTGGAATCGAGGCGCGTGACGTCGATCACGTCGTGTTCGTTTCGTCCACCGGGCTCGCCACGCCGAGCATCGACGCCCACTTGGCGAACGCGCTGGGATTTCCGGCGCGCGTCCGCCGCACCCCGATTTGGGGGTTGGGGTGTGCGGGCGGCGCCGCGGGCCTCGCCCGGGCGCGCGCCTTCGCGGAGGCCGACCCCGGGTCGCGGGTTCTGGTGATCGCGCTCGAACTCTGCAGCCTTACGTTTCAGGCCGGTGACATCACCAAGCGAAATCTCGTGGCCGCCTCGCTCTTCGCCGACGGCGCGGCAGCGGCTGTCCTTTCGACGGCTCCCGCAGGCGCCCGGCACGCGCGTTCGCATCCGACCCTGGAGATCATCGGTTCGGGCGGCACTTTTTGGGGCGATACGCTGGACGTGATGGGATGGGACGTCGACGGCGACGGGCTTCACGTCATTTTCTCCCGCGATATCCCGGCCATCGTTCGTTCGCGCGTTCGCTCCAGTCTGGAGGATTTCCTCGCCCGGCAGGAGGTGCCCTTGAATCGGATCCGCCACTTCGCGGCGCACCCCGGGGGACTCAAGGTGCTCGATGCGTACCGGGAGACGCT
>QJVW01000045.1 GCA_003235575.1 Candidatus Eiseniibacteriota bacterium
GCCGATCAGAACGGCCGCAACGTTGCCGCCGCGTTCGTCCGCCAGGCGCCGCGCCTCGGCCAACGCCTCCAGCGTCGTCTTCCGTACCGCGCCGTCCTTGGTTTCGGCGGCGACCGCAATCACCATTCCCGTGCTCATGTCAGATCACCTTCGCTTCCTCGCGGAGGAGCCGAACCAGCTCCTTCGCGATCTCGGCGGGCTCGCCCTCGAGCAGCTTCCCGGCGGGCCGCGGCGGGGGCGGCGATGCCTCGAGCGTGCGCAGGCGCGCGGCGGCCGGGGCGACGGACGCGGGATCGACGCCGAGATCCGCCAGCGTCCACTCCGCGATCGTTTTCTTCTTCACCGCCATGATCCCCTTCAAGGACGCATAGCGCGGCTCGTTCAGCCCCTTCTGGGTCGTGATCATCGCGGGGAGGTCGAACGTGACCGTCTCCGCGCCCCCCTCGACTTCCCGCTTCGCGCTCCCCGTCTTCGCGGCGGGATCGAGTTCGAGGCCGACCACGACGGAGACGTGCGGAACGTCCAGGAGCTCGGCCAGCATCACGCCCGTCTGGGCGTGATCCATGTCCACGGCCTGCTTGCCGGCGAGGATCAGGTCGAATCCCGCCTTCGTCGCGGCCGCGGCCAGGACCGTCGCGACGGACAGCGGATCGTCCAGCGCCACGCCCTCGCCCTTCACCTGCACGCCCTCGTCGGCGCCGAGCGAAAGTCCGTACTTGATCGCCTCCTTCACGCGGTCGGGGCCCAGGCTCAGGACCGTGACCTTTCCCGCGCCGAGCCGCTCACGGATGCGGAGCGCCTCCTCGATGGCGAACTCGTCGTACGGGTTGGCGACCCACTTCACCGACGCCGTGTCGACGGCGCCGTTTTGGATCTGAATTCGGGTCTCGGTATCCGGGACCTGCTTCACGAAGACAAGGATGTTCACGGCATTCCCCCGGGTCAAATCGGTGCGAACAGTGAGCGGGACAGTATAGTACGATGCGGTGCATGAAGAAAGCCTCCGGACCGAACGGCTCCCGAACGCCGCGCCCGACGCATCCCTTCGTGGAACGCCTGGCGCGGGGCCCCCTGCTCGCCGACGGAGCGATGGGGACGATCCTGTACGACAAGGGAATCCCGTTCGACCGATCCTTTGACGTCCTGAATCTCGCCGAGCCCGCCATCGTCCAGTCGGTGCACCGGGAATACCTGCGCGCGGGCGCCGAACTGATCGAAACCAATACGTTCGGAGCGAACCGCTTCCGGCTCGCTTCCCATGGCGTCACCGACTCGCCGCGCGTCGTGGCGCGCGAAGGCGCGCGTCTCGCGCGGAACGCTCGCGAGGAAGTCGGCGAGCCGGCGTTCGTGGCCGGGGCGATGGGGCCGCTGGGCAAGCCGGTCGCGCCGCTGGGCGTCATTCCGCGCGAGGAGGCCTACGACGCCTACCGCGAGGCCGCCGAGGGACTGGTCGAGGGCGGCGTGGATCTCATCGTCGTCGAGACCCAGAGCGACATCACCGAGGCCACCATCGCCGTGGAGGCGGTGCGCGCCGTGACGGATCTTCCGCTCGTGGTCCTGTTCACGTTCACCGAGGATCTGCGCACGCTGCACGGCGCCTATCCCGAGGACGTGGTGCGGGCGCTGGGCACGCTGCCGGTCGACGTGCTCGGCGCGAATTGCAGCGTCGGTCCCCAGGGCGTCCGCGACGTCGTGGAGCGGATGCGGCGCCGCACGGATCGGCCGCTCGCCGCCATGCCGAACGCCGGTCTCCCGCGGTATCACGACGGCCGGTTCGTCTACGTCTCCTCGCCGGAATACCTGGGCGCCATGACGCGGCGCTTCGTCGAAGCGGGCGCCGGTCTGATCGGCGGATGCTGCGGCACGACGCCGGCGCACATCCGACGGATGCGCGACGCGCTGGCGTCCGAAAACGGCAGCGCATCCCCCGGCGCCGCCGCCGAATCGGCCCCGCCGCCGGCGCGACCGCTCGTCATCGAGGAGCCGGCCGAGGCCGCCGACCCCCGGGACCGGTCCGCCCTGGCGCGGAAGCTCGCCGCGCGGGAGTTCGTGGTCAGCGTCGAGATCGATCCGCCCCGCGGCGCGCGGCCGAAGAAGATGATCGAGGGAGCCGATCTGCTGCAGCGCGTCGGTGTCGACACCATCAACGTGGCCGATTCCCCGATGGCGCGCGTCCGGATGTCGTCGATCGCCCTGGCGTCCATGATCACGCATCAAGTGGGCATCGAAACGATTCTTCACTTCACCTGTCGTGACCGCAACCTGATGGGGATTCAGTCGGACCTCATGGGCGCCCACGCGCTCGGCATTCGAAACGTCCTGGCGCTCACCGGCGATCCGCCGCGCGCGGGGGACTATCCCAACGCGACCGCCGTCTTCGACACCGACTCGGTCGGCCTGCTGGGCATCCTCCGACGGCTGAATGAAGGGGTGGATCTGGGCGGCAATTCCATCGGGGAGCCGACGGGGTTCTTCCTCGGCTGCGCGGTCAATCCCACGGCGGAGAACTTCGACCGCGAGCTGGAGCGGTTCGAGGCGAAGATCAACGCGGGGGCGGAGTTCGCCATGACGCAGCCGATCTACGAACTCGATACGCTGCGGCGCTTCCTGGAGGTCATTGGGCGGGGACGCATCCCGATTCTGCTGGGGCTTCTCCCGCTGCAATCCCACCGGCACGCCGAATTCCTGCACAACGAGGTGCCCGGAATCCACGTTCCGGACCACGCCCGCGAGGCGATGAGGTTGGCGGGGGACAAGGGGATCGACGCGGGCGTGGAGATGTGCCGGGAGCTCCTCCTGGAGGCGAAGGATCTGGTCGAGGGCGCCTACTTGATGCCCTCCTTCGGGCGCTACGAGGTGGTGGCCCGGGTCGCCCGGGCGGTGTTGCCGGCGGGGGCGGCCCCGGCGTAAGTCCGCGCCGAGGATCGAGATTCCAGCCCCCGTAATCCCCTTGAATCACAACCACTTCGCTGATAGGCTCAGGAACCGGTTCGCCGTGGCGAGAGTGGCGGAACTGGCAGACGCGCGGGACTTAGGATCCCGTGGGGAAACTCGTGGGGGTTCGACTCCCCCCTCTCGCACCAAACCGTTCACGAGGAGAA
>QJVW01000021.1 GCA_003235575.1 Candidatus Eiseniibacteriota bacterium
CCGAGCGTGTATCCCCCATCCACGATGATCGTCTGGCCGGTGACCCACGAGGCCTGCGGCGTGCAGAGGAACGCGGCCACGTTCGCGACCTCCTCCGTCGTGCCGACGCGCCCGAAGGGCGTGCGGCGAACGGATTCCGAAATCAGCTGATCGTAGGAGGGAAAGATCTTCAGCGAGTCGGTGTCGATGAATCCGCCCGAGACCGCGTTGACGTTGATCTTCTTCGGCGCCAGCTCGTAGGCGAGATACCGGACCAGCGTTTCGATCGCGGCCTTGGAGACGCCGATCGACGCGTAGCCGGGAATGTACCGGTGGGAGCCGAGCGATGTGAGGGCCACGATGCGCCCGCCCTCCGGCATCATCTTGACGGCTTCCTGCGCACAGAACAGGAGCGCCTTGGCGTTCGTGTTCATCGCGATGTCCCACATCTTGTCGTCGACGTCGAGGATGTTGCCGAAGTGCCCGAGCGCGGCGTTCGAGACGAGGACGTCGAGCTTGGGAAAGTGCTCGCGCAACTCCTCGAACATCTTGGGGATCGCGTCCTCGTTCCCCACGTTGCCGCGGACCGCGAACGCGCGAACGCCCTTGGCTTCGATCTCGGCGACCGCTTGCTTGGCCGATTCGCGGCTTCGAAAGAAGTTGATGGCGACGTCGGCGCCCATTTCCGCCAGATCGAGCGCGATGGCCTTGCCGATCCCGCGTGTCCCGCCGGTGACGAACGCCGTTTTGCCTTTGAGGTCGAAGAGCATGGTCCCTCCCTGACGATGCTTCGTGAGGGGGCGATGGTCGCGGCCGGAGGGACGGTTGTCAAGGGGCCGGCTCGCGCGGACTCCGGCCCCCGGGAGATGGCTGCTACACCCCGGCCTTGATCTCCTTCGCCTCGAGCCGGAGGTCCCCCTTCTCGCGCCAGCCGCCTACGACGGCGGTCACGCGGACCGGACGGCCGTCGAGCGGGCGCTCGACGTGCGGCGCAACGGCGAGACGAAAGACCTGACCGGTGTCCCAGAGGGTGAATCGGGCCGATCCATCCGGTTGCGTCGCGAGCGTTCCCCTCGCCTCGAAGAGCACGTCGACCAGGCTGAGGTCGTGAAGCCGGTTCTCGGCCAGGGTGCGGACCACGTCACCCAGCGGGACGGCGCGCGGGGTCGCGTAGCGAACCTCGACGCGGTCGCCGTCGACCCGCGTTTCCCCCTCGCCGGCGCTCCCCTTCACCATGCCGCGAATCGTGCTGCGGCAGTGGCTGCAGGAGGTGCACCCCCGGAGTGCCAGGTAGACGCGCGCGAAGGGTGGCGCTTCGGTCGTTTTTGCTTCGGACTCGGCTGTGGCCGCGACGGGCGCCGTCCCGTGTCGAGGCGAAAGCGCGGCGTCGCCTCGGGCGGGCGTGAGGGGGCTGAGAACCAGAGCGGCGGTGAGCGCCGCCGTGGCGGCCGGAACTGTGAACAAGCGATCCACGGGTGGTCTCCTTCCAGGGTGCCTAGAACTGAAACGCGACGCCGAGATTGAATCGATTCAACTGCTGCTCGGCGCCGTCCTCCCAATGCTCGAAATCCGCCTTGAACGCAACCGGCTGGATCGGGTGATAGGCAAGTCCGCCGGTCAGGACCGTGCGCTCGGCTTCGGGGGTCCGCTGGGAGGCGGTCGCCTCCATCTTCGCGGTCGTGTCGAAGCGTTCGACGCGACCGAACACCCATAGCCTGCGGTCGTGGCGCCCACGCTCGCGACCGTGAAGCAAATCGAACGCCACCTCACCGAGAAGTCCGTACATGCTGCGACCGATCCCGGGGGTAAACGTGACGGGGACGGGTCCGCTGACGTCGACGCCGGCTGCCAGGGCGTGAAGGTCGAGTGCTCCGCGGCGGAGGCGCAGGTCCGCCTCGAGGATGCCGACCGTCACATCCCCCAGTGCCGGGTCGCCCTGGTCGGCGCCGCCGTAGTACCCGGAGGCCCCGAACGACACGCCGCCGCGCGCCGCATACTCCAGGCGGCCGACGACGGCGAGATCTTCCGCTGTCGCCTCCGACCCGTGTTGGCGCGCCTCCCGGATTCCCTTCACCGGATCGAGACCGGCGGCATCCAGTCCGGACACGAGGTAGGCGCGATATCCGAGGGCGCCGTTCGCGCCGTGCCCGGCCAAACCGACGCCGACTTCCTGCCATGTCGTCGGGATGACGTAGGTTTCGACGTACGGACGTTCGACGCTGTGGTAGTTGGGCGGCTCGTGGAATTCGTTCAGAGGACCGATCGGCATGATGAGGCCGCCGACGCGAAGGCTGGTGGTGGCGCCAAGGTCGTACTCGATGTAGGCCTCCTCCAGCTCGATCTCGCCCGCCGCGTGTTCGTAGTCCACCTCGGCTTCCAGACGCAGCGACGGCGTGAACTCGTACTCCCAACCGAGCACCAGCCGATGGACGTCCACCATCGCCAGCGCCTGGCGGTTCATGGTTCCGCCTTCGGGGTTGTTGTAGTGGATCTCGCCGTAGCCGTGGATTTCGAGCCGTCTGGATTCGTCGTCGGGCGACGCGGCGCGCGCGTTGGAAACCGGGTGAAGCAGAACGAGCGCGGCCAGGAGGGCCGTCGCGACGACGCGTCGTATCGGGGTGGTTCGTGGCACGCTACCTCCATGTGGTTCCCCGCGTATGGCGAACCTGCGGGGGCGGTGGGACTGGATTTGTGATCCAATGCACAAGCGCGGAGTGAAGAATGCAGCCCAATGTACACCGAGGCAAGCAAAAGTTAACTGGACTGTACTTCTACTTTCGAATACCCCAAATGGTCTACCAAATAACGAGTTGTGGCCCCACCAACGTGCCGACCGCCCTGTGGCGGCCGGCATGATCCTCCGGGAGCCTTGTGCCGCCTCGTGCGCCGTGGTACTTCTCCCGGCGTGAGTTTCGGACGGCTCCTCTTCGGGGCGATTCTTACGGGAACCGGCGGGGTGCTACTCGCCTCCCAGCTCGGGTACCTCCCGCGCGGTGTCGTGCCTTGGTTCCTTCAGTTCTGGCCCGCCCTTCTGATCCTGGTCGGCATCGCCTTCCTCGCGAACGCCATGAAGAACCTGATTCTCGGCTGGATCGCCGCGATTCTCGCGCTGGCGGCGATCGGGCTCGGCGCGTGGTGGCTGGCGCACAATCAAGCGGCCGCGGGGGATGCGCACGTGACCCACGTCGACCTCGAGCGTCCCCGGGTCGAAGCGCTCACGATCGACACGCGGACGATGGGAGGGAAGGTCGTATTGCGATCGGCCGCCTCGACGGTGACGTCGGGCGGCACCGCCAAGGATCGGACGCTCCATGTCACGTTCACTGGCGTCAGCGAAAAGGACGCCGCGTATCGCTGGAACGCCAGCGGCCGCTCGGGGCTCTTCGAATGGCCGAAGAGCGCGTTGATCCCCAACACCGCCCCGTTCGGCGGCTCGGTCTCGATCGTGGCGCCGCGGCGTTCGGCGGTCCGCATCCGAGCGGCAAGCATCCTCTCGGGGGCCGACCTCGACTTGTCGGACCTTCGCCCCGAAGCGTGCTCCTTGACGCTGTACTCGAGCGCCGCGCGCGTCACGGTAGGCGCAAACGCCCCGGCGCGGCTGACCATCCGAGGCACCGCCGGGGCCGCGGAGATACGCCTACCCGCGTCGGGTCCCGTGCGCGTGGAGTTCCGCTCGCCCCTTACCGCGCGATCGCTCCCCGAGGATTTCTACGAACACGTCGGCGGAGCGCGAACGGGTCGCCTGTGGGTATCGGAGGGAAAGGGCGCCCCCTTCGAGATCATCGTCGATGGAGCGCTTCTGTACGTGAAGATCAAACGGGATCCCGTAAAGGCCGGTTGAGCCGTTCCCCGTGCCGGCCGCACGGGTTCCCTCGCGTTTTCGACTGGGAGGTTCTCGATGCCTGGTGGTCGTGGTGGTGTGGTGTTTCCGCTGACCCTGGTCGCGGTCGGCGTGCTCCTGCTCCTCAAGGAGTTCGGATACCTGACCGGCAACATTCTCCGGTACTGGCCGGTGCTCCTGATCGTCTGGGGCGTCGGCATGATCTGGGCTTCCCGCAAGGGGTAGTCCGCCGCCGGTCCCGTCCGGGCGCGGGAACCCGGTAGCGGGCTGAAAGGTAGTAGGCGTCATGGGCGCATCGCGCAGGGGCATTCGCTGGCTGGGCGTCGTGGTGGCCGTCGTCGCCCTCACCGCCTGGATCGGCGCCGCCGCGCTGCTGGATCACGTAGGCGACCCCGGTTGCCAGGTATGCAAACTTCTTCAGCATGGCGCCGCCGACGTCGGCAGGCCCGCGCCCCTGGCCGCGGCCCCGGAAGCGCGGCCGATCGCCCTTCCCATTTCGAGCGAGCCCCTGCTCCCCACGCTTCCCGCCTTGCACCCCGGACGCGCCCCACCGCTCACCTAGACTCTTCCGTCGTTTCGTTCGTCGTCACCCCATCGACTTGGAGGCCATCGTGCGTGCACCAACGCGCGCGGCGGTCGCCGTCGGGGCGCTCCTGTTGTGGGGCGCCGCGGCTGCGACCGGGGCGCAGGCACAGCCGTCCGCATCGGGAGGTTCGCTGCCTTCCGGCACAAATCTTCTCAACCCCGCCATCAGCGCCATAGGCTGGTTCCAGGCGCAGGGCGGAGACGTTCTCGACCAGGTTGGGACCAGCGCGTTCGCCTTGCGAGAGGCGGAAATCGGGCTCCAGGCGAACGTTGACCCCTACAGCCGCGCCGACTTCTTTCTTTCGGTGAGCCCTGAGGAGGGGATCGATCTCGAGGAAGGAACCGTCACGTTCCTCGCCCTCCCCGCGGGACTGACCGCAAAGCTGGGCAAATTCCGCGGCAACTTCGGCAAGTTCAATCGGACACACCCGCCGGAAACGCCGTTCGCCGACCGCCCGCTGGTCGCAGAGCGATTCCTGGGCGAGGAGGGGCTGAGCGCGGAGGGTGTCTCCGCATCGTGGCTGCTGCCGGGCCTGCCCTTCTATGCGAACTTCGACGCCGAGATTACAAACACCCCCGACCTGGAAGGCGCGACCGCGTTCGCGCCGCACCGCGGGAAGGACCTCCTCTACCTCGCTCGCCTCTCCGCCTACTTCGATCTGAGCGAGGCGACGAACGTCACGATCGGGAGTTCCTACGCGAACGGTGCGAACGGCGCGGCCGCCGATTCATTGTCTCTGCCGCCCGATCCGGGAGCGCTGCGCGCCAGCCTGATCGGAGCCGATTTGACCGTTCGATGGAAGAATCCGCGGCGCGCGATCTACCGGTCGCTCATCGCCCAGCTGGAGTGGATGCAGCGCCGTGCCGACCTGACGGCAGGGCCGGAGATCACGCGAAGCGGGGGATACGCCTGGGTCGATTTGCAGTTCGCGCGCCGCTGGCACGTCGGGGGGCGCTACGACTGGTCCGACGCACTCGACCCCACAGAGCCGGAACGGGCGACGGGCGGACTTGGATTTCTCACGTTCGTTCCCAGCGAGTTTGCCTCCCTGAGCGGCCAACTGCGCCGGCAAACGCTGGGGAACGGCGACACGGACACCGTCTTCTATCTCAAAACGACGTTCAACATCGGCCCCCACGGACAGCACCCGTTCTGAGCCGAGAGGAGATCGAGCCATGAGAGATCGAACAAAGCGCCTGGCCAGGGCCGCCGCGGCCGCCGTGCTGGCGCTGGGGTGCTTCGGGGCTGCGAATGCCGAAACCACGCTGTCCGTGATCACCACGACGCCCGACCTGGCTTCCATTGCCCGAGAAATCGGGGGGGATCACATCACCGTCGAATCGCTCGCGAAGGGATACCAGGACCCCCATTTCGTCGACGCGAAGCCCTCCTACCTGCTCAAGCTTCGCAAGGCGGACCTCTTCATCGAGGTCGGTCGTGACCTCGAAGTCGGTTGGGCGCCGGGGCTGTTGAACAATGCCCGGAACGCACGCATCCGGCCGGGGGGACCCGGCTTCGTCGACGCCTCCACGGGCGTGAGCATTCTGGAGGCAGACGGGCGCGTCGGCCGTGAGGCGGGGGACGTGCACCCGCTCGGAAATCCCCATTACTGGCTGAACCCGGAGAACGGGCTGACGATCGCGGCCAACGTGCGCGACGCGCTGGAACGCCTGGCGCCGACGGACGCACCGTATTTCCGTGAGCGCTACGCGGCGTTCGAGTCGCGCCTGAAGGCGGCCATGGAGCGCTGGAAGAAAGAGGCCGTCGCGCTCGGACTCACCGGGATGAAAGTCGTGACCTACCACCGCTCTTGGCCCTACTTCGCGGCCGCGTTCGGCCTCGACGTGGTGGACTACGTCGAGCCAAGGCCCGGCGTTCCTCCCGCGCCGCGCCACGTGCAGCAACTGATCGATCTGATGAAGGCCCAGAAGGTGGGCCTCCTGATCGTCGAGCCGTACTTCGATCCCAAGCTTCCGGCCCGGATCGCGCAGAGCGCCGGCGTAGCCATGGTCGTGCTGCCGCCGTCGGTCGGCGCCTCCCCGGCCGCGACCGGGTATCTGGACCTCTTCGACGCGCAATTCGCCATCATTCGAAAGGCACTTGGCGGGGGCAAGTCATGATCGACGCCCTCTCGCTCCTCCTGTGGCCGCTCCTCGCCTGCATCGCGATCGCGGGAATTCACGCCTACCTCGGATTTCACGTTGTGGAGCGCGGCGTGATCTTCGTCGACTTGGCGCTCGCGCAGGTGGCGGCGCTGGGCGCCACGATCGGATTCTTGCTCGGCTACGACCTCCACGATCCGGCGGCTGGCTGGCTGTCCGTCGGAGCCGTCATCGTCGGCGCGGCACTCCTGGCATTCTTGAAGGCCGAAAAGCGGCGCATCCCGCAAGAGGCGTTCATCGGAATTGTCTACGCCGTCGCGGCGGCCACCGCCATTCTGATCGTGGACCGCACGCCCGAGGGCGCCGAACACATCAAGTTCATGTTCGTAGGCAATCTGCTCGCCGCCACGCCGTCCGAGGTAGCGCGGCTGGCGGCCCTCTACGTGGGCATCGGGGTCCTTCATGTTGCGTGGCGGAAGCCGTTCTTCGCCATTTCGCATGGCCGTACCGAGGGGATGACCAAGGCGGGCGTGCGGCTCTGGGACTTTCTCTTCTACGTGACGTTCGGTCTCGTGGTCACGCAGTCGGTGGCGGTGGGCGGCGTGCTCCTCGTATTCTCGTACCTGATCGTACCTTCCGTCATCGCCATGCTCCTGGCCGATGCCCCCAAAGCGCGACTGGCGGTCGGCTGGATCTCCGGGGTCTTGGTCAGTGTGGGCGGGATGCTCGCCTCGTACCATTTCGATTTCCCAACGGGCGCCAGCGTTGTGGCAACCTTTGGCGGGGCGCTGGCGCTCGCGCTTGCCTACCGGGGCATCGTGACCCGGAAGGGACCCGGCGCCGCCCCGGCGGCCGCGGGAAGTGAAACCGGATCGGAGACAGCGGCGTAGTAGGCTCTAGTGGGCGGCCGCTCCCGGGGTCGCACGAGTCCCCCGGGCACCCGGCGTCTTGGGTGGGATCCCCCCTTCCGCGGCGCCCCATCTCCTGATGGGAGGATTGATTCCGTGCCACGCGCAAAGACCGCCCTCACCGTCGCCGTATTCGCGGCGTTCTGCCTCGCGCTCGCCTTTTGGTGGTCGATCCGCGTGGGGTTGCCCCTCACGGGCGAAAAGCCGTGGTGGTACGGAAAGAACGCCCACATTCGCGTTCAGGTTCTGGAGGAGGGGCACGACATGGCCACGGTATCCATGCGCCTCCCCAAGGGGATGATGGATACGCTCGTCGCGCTGGGCACCGACGCGAAGATCGAGGTGGATGGGTCCACCACGATGGTGGGCTATTCGGGCGACAAGGGACGCGCGATCCACCTTCGCGACGTCTGGAAGGACCTGCAGCGGCTTCCGAAGGGGGAACGCCTCAAGATCGTGGAGGACGACGCCACGGTCTGGATCTGGATCGAGGCGAACTAGGTCTCCGTCCCCGGCCGCGCCCCGGATCCCGTGCGCGTAGCCCCTACGGCAGGAACCGCTCCGGATGGGCGATCTTCTGGGGTAGGTACTCGTCGATCACGTAGTTGAGTCCATGCGCCGCCAGCGCCTGCTGCTCGGCGCGCACCCCCATCGACACCAGGTGTTCCATCGCCTTCGCCCACGACTTGTGGTGCTTGAAGAAGGGATCGTTCTTGATCGCGTCCTTGGCGCGTTTGACGTCGACCTCTTTCAACGGGTGCGTCGGCAGCTTGTAGTCGAGGATGTCCTGGGGCGTGATGCCGAGAAAGCGCGCCTGCGGCACGCAGAAGAATTCGTTGATGTGCGCCGCGTTCCCGGAACCCACCTTGAAGGTCCGGTAGATGTTGGAGATCCCGTAGGGGTCGCCATCCACGAAGACGTAGACGGGGATCTTCATGTCGTCGGCAAGCCGTCGGATGAAACGCCGGCACGCCCGCGTCGGGACGCCCCCCATGGAAACCAGGATGCAGTTCGCCTTCTTCCAGTAGCCGTGCTTCACCAGGCGCTGGAACATCCCGGCCGTCTCGATCACGAGGATGAACTTCGCCTTCGTCTCGAATTGGAGATGCTCGACCGAAATCGGGATCGAGTAGGCGCCGCTGCCGAACTGGGTGCAGTCGATACGGATCTTCTTGCCGGTGTCGGGGTCCTTGTCGACGACGACCAGCGCGCCGGAGACGTCGCCGCCCTTCTCCTCGGGCGCGAACCCCATCTGCTCGCGATTCACCTCGAACAGGGCCTCGACGTCGTCCATCACCGTGTCGGATTCGGTCTGCTCCAGGAAGCGGGCGTCGCCCCAGTTCTTGGAAACGTAGTACGCCTCCCGCTTCGTGGCGATATCGTCGGTTTCGACCAACGTCTTGGAAAGCGACATCATCCGGAGCGTCTGGGCGAAGGTCTTCACCGTGTTCACCGTCAGGGTGCGTTCCTTCTTCATGCCTCGGATTTCGAAGTAGCCGGCCTTCTCCACGTACCGGACGTTGGCCAGGGACCGGACCGGAAACTTCATCGTCGGCTTCTTCTTCTTGAGGATCTGGTCCTCGACGGCCTTGGCTTCCTTCTTGATCTTCGGCACCAGTTTGTCGCTCACGTGCGGCTCCGTTCGAGAGTGGTCTTAAGCGTCGCGCAGACTTTGTCGCGCTCCTTGTCGGAAATCTTCAGGATTTCCTGCAGCGCGATGCCGATGTGGGGAATGTACTTCTCGATATAGGAGCGTTTCTTCTCCTCGTCCGCCTCGCGGATGCCCCGGCGGATGAAGATGCCCAGCTTGCGCCCCACGTCCTGCAGGGCGAGTTTGATCTCCTTCATGATCTCCGGATAGGAGGCGACCGACTCCTTCGACTCCGACGTGAATGGAACCCAGACCGACGCGATGTGCACCATCAGCACGATGGGCCCCGTCGGCAGCGCCCCCCGCGACTGCTGCAGGCCGTACGCCTTCCAGTTGGTCTGCACGACCGACTTCGTGACCGCGCACGCCGACTGCTGGTAGAGAAGCGGGACGCGGTTCGCGAATCGGAGCATCGTGATCAGCTCGTCGCCGGGCATTCCCTCCCCGCCGTACGCCAGGGCCGCCTCCACGCAGAACGGGTTCCCGCGATAGACCGCGGGGGAGCGCGAGGTCGCGGCGAAGAACTTCGCGTCCACCTGCTTGCGCAATCCTTCGAGGAGCAGCTCCTCCCCGATGGGCGAGAGGACGTTGGACGGCGGCGCCATCAGTTTCGTCGCCTGAATCGCCTTGTAGAGCGATTCGGCCTGATCGCGCGCGGCCTTGTGCGGCGCGTACGTCGGCGGCAGCATCGCCGTCTTGGCGATCTCGTCGGCCGCCGCGGGGCTCACCCGGGAGAACTCACCCGTCAGGAACCCGCGTAGGTTCTTCGCCTTCGTGTCGTGGAGCATCTTCAGGAGAATGCCCAGTTCGACGCCGTGCGGATGGGGCTTGATCTCCTGCGGCGGCTTGGGTAGTTCGTGCGCCACCCGCGGATACTCGGATCGCTCGCCCTTCGGGTCCACGTAGGTCAGCGACGCGTGCGGGTTCGCGATCGCGGTCTGCTCGATGTAGCCGTCGACGGAGTGCCGCCCCTTCTTGTACGTCGCCTCGATCTCCAATTCCAGCCGCGTGCCGTGCTCGGGAATCCACTCCACCTCGTGGTCGGCGACCACCACGGGGGTGTTGCGCCGCGTATCGATCTGAATGTCGAATCGATGCGCGGGCTTCTTCGGACCGGGCTTCGAGACCACGGTGATGGGACGCCCCGTGGTCAACTGCCCGTACATGGCCGCGGCCGAGATCCCGATGCCCTGCTGACCGCGCGACTGGCGAAGTCGGTGGAACTTGCTGCCGTAGAGGAGTTGCCCGAAGATCTTGGGGACCTGCGCCTTCACGATGCCCGGCCCGTTGTCCTGGACCGCGACGCGGTATCGCGTCTCCGAGACCTCCTGAATTTCCAGCAGGAGATCCGGAAGGATCCCCGCCTCCTCGCAGGCATCGAGCGCGTTGTCGACCGCCTCCTTCACCGTGGTGAGAAGCGCCTTCGCGGGGCTGTCGAAGCCCAGGAGGTGGCGGTTCTTGGTGAAGAATTCGCTGACCGATATCTCGCGCTGCTTCTCGGCCATGTCCGCGGCGGTGAGCCGCACGACCTTCGGCGTTGCCTTGCGTGCTTTGCCGGTCGCGGCCGGCTTTGCGGCGGCCCTACGGCCGCCGGCGGTTACCTTCTTCGCGGCTGCTCCACTCATGGAATCCCTTCCCTCGCATCCCCCAGGTGAACGTCCGGAAACCGCCGGGACTCTAACCGCCATCGCCCGGCGCCGCAAGGTCGGCGGCGGCAGGGAAATGGCCGGCGGGTGGTCAACGACCGTTCGACCCGGCTCGGCGCCGCCTCTTTGCGCGCCGGCTCCGTCCACCCCCGCCACGCCATCAAGCGCTTGCAATCATGTCGCCTGCGGGGAACGAGGCGCCGCCGGTGACAACCCCCTTTGTCCGCTCGAACGGTTGGCACGACCGTTGCGCTTTGCAGTCGCGAACAAGTCCTGACTCACCCGATCCATGGAGGCCGATCGTGACGTCCAGCACGCCCCCCACGCGCCGCATGACCTCGATTCTCGTGGACTGCGGCCTCATCACGGCCGACCAGGTCGAAGAGGCTGTCTCCCGGCAGATCGAAACCGGCCGGATGATCGGCGAGACGCTCGTCGAACTGGGAATCACCACTGAGGAGAGCATCGTCTGGGCGCTCTCGAAGCAATTGGACATTCCGTTCGCCGATGTGCAGGCGGACTCGGTCGACCACGAATTGGTCCGCGCGTTTCCCGAACCGCTCTTGCGCCGCACGCAGGCGGTCCCGCTCTTCCGGTCGCCGGAGGGACTGACCATCGCCTGCGCCGATCCGTCCGACGGCGAAGCGGTCGCCTCGCTCCAAGAAGCGGCGGAGTCGGCCGTTACGTTCGTGATCGGCGGACCCGCGTCGATTCGCCGCGCCCTCGACGCCGTGCTCGGTCCGGAGAGCCCGGCCGCGTCGGACACGGTCGCCGCCGTCATTCAAGGGGGCGATGCCGCGCCCGGCAGCGACATCGTCTGGGACCGCGGCGGACGGAACTTCCTTCTCTTTCACCTGCACGCCGCGCGCGTGCGGCAGGCATCCGAGATTCACTTCGTGCCGAACGGCTCGTCGCTCACGGTTGCGTACCGAACGGAGCGGGGACTGGACGTCCAGGCCAACGAACTTCCGGAAACCGGTCAGTACCTGCGCACGAGGCTTGGGTCGCTGGGCGTGCCCAACCTCGATCGGAGCGATCGCTCGTCGATGCAGGGGCACTTCTTCGCCGACCTCGACGGCGGACGCGTTTCCTGTCGCGTCTTCCATGCGCGGACCAGCGCCGGCATCGCGACGGTCATCCGCCTCGGACCGGTTCACGACCGGGCGCCCGACCTTTCGACGCTGGGGCTTTCACCGATCGGCGAGGCCGAGATACGTGAATTCGTCGACGGACCCGAGGGGCTGGTGATCGTCACCGGTCCGCCGCGTTCCGGCGGGAGCATGGTGTTGGCTTCCCTGGCTACGCTGGCGGCACGCTCGGAGCGCCGGCTGCTCGTCGTGGACGACGGCTCCGTGGCGCCCTATCCGCGCGACGCCATCCGTGTTCACGCGTCACCGGACGTCGACCCCGGCGAACGGTGGGCCACGCTCGCCCTGGGATTGGGGGCCGACGCCATCGTGCTCGACGGCGTCGTCGACGGGCAGGCGATCGCCGAGGTCCTGTCCGGCGCGACGGTGGGCCGGCTGGTCTTCGCCCGCACCGATTGGCTCGCGCCCAAGGCGCTGCTTCGCTACTTGGCGTCGCTTCCCGAGGGACGCGTCGTCCTCCGGGATCGGCCGCTGGCCCTCGTCACGCTCCCGCACGGCCGCCTGGAGGGTTCGGCGGTCTGGGCCACGCCCGACGATGCCGAGGCGCGCGCGGGAAGCCTGGAGGTGACGCTCTTGACCGATGACGAGCGTGACGCGCTCGCGCGTGGAGGGAAGAACCGATGACGCTCGAACTGCCGTCCCTGCTGAAGGCGACCCTGGACGCGGGCGGGTCGGATCTCCACATCTCCACCGGGCAACCGCCGGTCATCCGCCTGCGCGGCAAGATGGTTCGTTCGCAGTCGGGGCCGCTGACCGATGAGCAGGCACGCTCCATCATCTTCTCGGTGATGTCCGAGGATCAGCGCAAGGCGCACGAACAGGGAGCGGAAGTCGATTTCGCCTTCGAAGTGCCGGGCCTGTCCCGCTTCCGCGCCAACGTGTTCCGGCAGCGTTTGGGCGTGTCCGCGGTCTACCGCGTGATCGCGTCCCAGGTGCCGACGCTCGAGCAGCTGGGGACCCCGCCGGTCCTTCGGGAACTGGCGATGAAGGAGCGCGGACTGGTGCTCGTGACCGGGCCCACCGGCAGCGGAAAGTCGACGACGCTGGCGGCGATGATCGACCACATCAACGAACACAAGCAGGCGCACATCATCACCATCGAGGACCCGATCGAGTTCGTGCACGAGAGCAAGATGAGCCTGGTGCACCAGCGCGAGGTCGGCATGCACACGCAGAGCTTCCCGGCCGCACTCCGGAGCGCGCTCCGCGAGGATCCGGACGTTCTCTTGGTGGGCGAGCTCGGCGATCTCGAGACCACGGCGTTGGCGATCACGGCGGCCGAGACCGGACACCTCGTGCTTGGAACACTCCACACGAACTCCGCCGCGAAGACGATCGATCGGTTGGTCGACATCTTCCCGGGCGACCGGCAGGCCCAGATGCGGACCATGCTCAGCGAATCGCTGGAGGGAGTGATCGCGCAGACGCTCCTCCCCGCCGCGGACGGCAAGGGGCGCGTGGCGGCGCTGGAGATTCTGATCGGCATCCCCGCCCTGCGAAATCTGGTGCGAGAGGCGAAGACGACCCAGATTCCGAGCGTGATTCAGGTCGGCGGCCAGCACGGCATGCAGACGCTGGATCAGGCGATCATGGAACTCTTCGCCGCGGGCCGGATCACGAAGGAAGAAGCACAGGCGCGCACGACGAATCCGCGCCTGGTTGAAACACCGACCGCGGGGCAAGGGGGCACGCGACCAGCCGGCAAATTGGTCGTCCGGCCCTAGCGGATCGGTCCTGGAGCGAGCCGGACGCCTCCGCTGCGTCCGCGCTCGGCTCCGGGGGGGCGGCCCTTGACCCCCCTCCGGGGAGTGCTACACTCCCATCCCATGCGGCTCACCCTTCTCGTTCTCGTCCTGGCTCTCGCCGCCGCACCGGCATTCGCGGGCGACGACTCGGCCGCCGAGGGCTCCGTCACGGAGATACGGCTCGGCAAGGCCCCCACGCCGCCTCCCGCCGTCGACCCCGCGCGCGTTCGCGCCGTGGAGCGCTTCCTCGCCGCGCGTCAGGCCGCGAGCATGCGCCGGGCGAAGGGCCGCGCCGCCGGACTCACGGTTTCCGCGCCGAAGGGCGCCACGTCCGATGATCTCTACGGCCCGTCGGGCACCCGCCTCGTCGCCTTCGATTTCAAGAACGCCTCGATCGAATCGGAGGGCCGCGGACGTTTCGACGTCACGGTCTACGTTCTCTTCGCGGACGGCGCGGGACAGGTCGTGGAGAGCCGCAACGAGCGTCTGACCTTCTCCGGCGGATCGGGTGTTTGGTCGTGCGTGAAGCAGCGCACGGCGACATCCATGGCCTGGGAGAGCGAACCGGTTGCGAAGGAGGCCGAGATGCAGGGGCTTGCCGAAGCGTTCTCCAAGGCGCGGGCGCACCTGAAGTCCTGGACCGCCGGCCCCCGACCGCTCGCGTATTCCATGGCCGACGTTTCGAAAAGCGCGGACGGACGCGTCGTGGTGTCCTGCCTGCGCTTCAGCGCCGAATCCGGTCGGCGCGGCTTCGACGTGCAGGAGGATCCGGTCGTGCTCTCGCGCGATCGCGGCGACCTGCGCGTCGAGTCGAACTGACCCTCCACCCCTCGAATCCATGCGCCTCGTTCTGTTCGACATCGATGGCACCCTGCTTCGTGAAGGGATCGCCCCCAAGATCGCGTTCGCGCGCGCGCTGCGGGAGACGTACGCCACCGCGGGCCCTGTCGGCACGTTTCGTTTCGCCGGGATGACCGACCCCGAATGCGTGACGGAGATCATGCGCGAGGCCGGCGTGGCGGACGATCTGATCCTCCAGCGCCGCGAGGAGTGCCTGCGGCGGTACGTCGCGTATCTGGAAGAGGAGATGCCGAATCATGACGGCGCGCACCTCTACCCCGGCGTCCGGGAGCTGCTCGAGCGGCTGAACAAGCTGGACGACGTGCTGGTCGGTCTTCTCACGGGAAACGTGCTGCGCGGCGCGCAGATGAAATTGCGGCGCTGGAATCTGGAGCCCTATTTTCGGTTCGGCGCGTTCGGCGACGATCACGAGAACCGCGCCGTGCTCGCGTCGATCGCCCTGCAGAAAGCGCACGCGCTGTCGGGACGGGAGTTCATTGGGAGCGACACCACGGTGATCGGCGACACACCCAAGGACATCGCCTGCGCCCGCGCGATCGGCGCGCGAGCGGTGGCGGTGGCGACCGGCCTCGTTTCCCGGGCCGAGCTGGCGGCCGCCGTTCCGGACGTCCTCCTCGACTCGTTCGAAAACCACGAAGCCGCCCTGCGCGCCATCTTTCCCTAGCTCGGCGTCAGGCGCGACTCCGGATGCGGCGTGCCGCCGACGATGAGGGTCGTATGAGCCTGCGCCAGTCCCCGCGCGCGGCAGCCCTGGCGGGCGTCGCGTTTTGCCTCCTCTCCTGTGCGGCGCGTTCGGGAACCCCGCCGCGCGACGCCGCGGAATCGGCGGTGGAGCGCCCGCCGCGGACCACGGCGCTCGATACGCTCCCGGCGTCGCGCGTCGGATCGTCCTCCGCGCGCCCGCACGTACAGGCCCGCGGCGACCGCTTCGAGGTCGTCCGGGCCGGCCACGCGCGGCCCCTCTTTCTGCGCGGCGTGAATCTCGGCGCGGGACCCGCGGGTCACTTCCCCGGCGAGTTCGCGATCGACGAGGCCCAATACCGCCGCTGGATCCAGTTCGCCCGCTCCCTGCACGCCAACGCGATTCGCGTCTACGCGCTTCATCCGCCCGCGTTCTACCGCGCCCTCGCGGCCGACAACGCCGCGCATCCGGAGGCGCCCCTCTGGCTCTTCCAAGAGGTGTGGACGGAACTCCCCGAGACGAACGACTTCTGGACGCCGGCGTATCGGCGCGCGTTCGAGCAGGAGATCCGCACGGCCATCGAGGCGGTGCACGGCGACGCCGTGGTGGCGCCGCGCCCGGGGCACGCGGCGGGACGGTACGACGCCGATGTCTCCCCCTGGCTGGCGGGATGGCTGCTGGGGCGCGAGTGGGAGCCCTTCGCGGTGCGCGAGACGGAGCGCCTCCATCCCGATTCGACGCGCTATCGCGGGACGCTGTTCGCGGTCGACAAGGGAACGGCGATGGAGTGCTGGCTGGCGCGGATGTGCGACGTCGCCGCGCTCCACGAACGCGAGCGCTACGGCCTGGCCCACCCGGTCTCGTTCGTGAATTGGCCCACGCTCGATCCGATGCGGCATCCCACGGAGTTCGAGCGGGGAGGCGTCGAAGCCGAGCACGACGAGGACGCGTACGCGGTCGATCCGGTCCGCATCCGGCCCATCGCGCCGATCGGCGCCGCGAGCGGCTTCCTGGGATATTTCGCGAACTACCACGTCTACCCCTACTACCCCGACTTCATGAACCTCGACCCCGGCTACGCCGCGTTCCGCGACCGCCACGGCGCCTGCCGCTACGCGGGCTACCTCGCCGATCTGAAGGCCCACACGCCGGGCATTCCGCTCCTGATCGGCGAGTACGGCGTCGCCTCGAGCCGTGGCATCGCCCATCTGCAACCGGAGGGGATGCACCACGGCGGCGCCTCCGAGGAGGAGCAGGGCCGCCAGGACGCGCGGCTCCTGGAAGACATCGTCGACTCCGGCGCATCCGGCTCGCTGCTGTTCGCGCTCTTCGACGAGTGGTTCAAGGTCAACTGGCTGGTGCGGGACGGCGAGTCGCCGCGCGACCGCGATCCGCTCTGGCATAACGTGCTCGACCCGGAAGAGTGTTACGGCCTCATCGCCTTCGATCCGCCGCCCGCGATTCGCGTGGATGGGGATCGCGCGGACTGGGCGGGGATCGCGCCCTATGCCACCGCGGATTCGGCGGTACCCGGCCCGGCGGCGGACAGCCGCCGCGCGCGCGGTGGACGGAGGCCGTTGCGCGCCCTGTACGCGACGTCGGACCAAACGCATTTCTACCTGCGCCTCGATCTCGCCCCGGATGCGCGTCCCGAGGACGTGCGGGCGCTCGGGGTCGCGTTCGACGTCCTCGACCCCGAGCGGGGTGACAAGCGCCTCCCCGCGCCGCTCGATGCCCGCTGGTCGCGGGGCGCGGAGCGGATGCTCCTCATCGAACCGGCGCTCGACGCCGCGTCGGATCGCGGCCGGCGCGCCGCGCTCTTCGCCGACGCGAGCACGCGAACGTCGGCGTTCGCGCGCGTGCGCGAGGGGAATCGCTGGGAAACACAGCAGGGTCCCAAGCGCCCCGTCGCGAACGATGACGGGCGGTACCTTCCGATGGTGGTGGAGACGAATCGGGAGCGCGTCTCGCGAAGCGGTCAATTCTATCCGGCCGAGCGAATCGACACGGGTCGCCTGGCCTACGGATCGGAGTGGATGCTGGATGACGCGCGCCGTTCGATCGAGGTAGCCATTCCATGGGGGCTGCTCGGCGTCGGCGATCCGTCGAGTCACGCCGTGATCGACGACCGGGACGGCACGCGTGATATCGAAACGACACGCACGGCCGGAATCGCGCTGCTCGCCTGGAGCGTCGGCGCCGAGGTCTTCCGCGCGGACTCCCTTGGGCCGGCCCGGAGCGAGCACGCCGAGAGGCCCCCGGAGGAAATTTCCATCCTCGGACCGCCTGGAACAACGCAAGCCTATGATGGTAAACACGTTACGATCATTTCGCCCCGAGATCTACTCGTAGTCTGGAACGGCTGGGACGTGCCGATAACTGTAGAGCGTACCAAGACTTCCGCCCGGGTCGTCCGGGAGGCATTCGAGCGAGTGGAGTCCCGTGAGGCCATCGAGGAACCGAAGCTGGACCGCCGTCCGTAGGCGGCGCATGAAGAAACGGCAGCATGCGTCGGGTGCGACGCGAGCCACCGTGCTCGTCGTTTGCATGCTGCTCATGCTGTTCGCGAAGTTCGCCCTTTCCGCCGAGTTGGATTCCGCGGCGCCCGCCCCCGCCGATTCCCTGCTCCGATCCGCACGCGTGCTCGCCGACGACAAGCAGTTCACCGCCGCCGCCGCCGATCTTCGACGCGCGCTCGACGCGCGCCCCGGGGACCGAGCGATCTGGTCGCTCCTGGCGCGCGTGCTCGCGTGGGACCGACGCTACGACGAATCGATCCAGGAGTATCAGCGGCTGCTCGCGGCGCACCCCGATGACGCGTTCGATCGCGCCGGCTACGCGCGCGTGCTCGCGTGGTCCGGACGGCACGACGAGTCCGTCCGCGCGTTCCGCCGCGCCATCGCCGACGACGCGACGAATCTGGAGAGCCGCATCGGGCTGGCGCGCGCGCTGTCGTGGAGCGGCGATCTGCCCGGTGCGGCGACGGAGTACGCCCGCATCCGGCGCGCCAACCCGTCGTACGGCGACGCGTGGCTCGGCACGGCATCGGTCGCCCGGTGGCGCGGGGCGGCCACCGCGGCGGATCGCTTCGCGCGACGCGCCGCCGACTACGGCGCCGACGCCGACGCGTTGGAAGAGGAACGCGCGGCGATCGACCGGGCGCTGGCGCCGGCGCTGACGCTCGGTGTGGCGACCTCGCATGAAACCCAGCGGGCGAGCGGCGTCCCGGAGTTCGTGATCGAGGAGACGGGTCCCTTCGCGGCGGGTCGGGCGACGCTGGGGCGTTCGGTCGGCATCGGCGTTCGGGTCGCCCGGACGCGGCTCTTCGAGCGAAACACGCGGACCGCCGTGGGCGATACCACGCTCGACTACGATCTGACGAGCCGAAGCCTGAAGGCCGATGCCTCGATTCTTCGCGGGTACCCGCTCCAAGCATCGGTCGGCGTCGACTGGCGCCGCTTCGATTCGCGCAGCGGCAAGGTGCTCTACCCCTTGGCCGGCGGCGATGCGTTCACCGGATGGAGCGCGCGGATCTGGGGGTACGCCGGCAGGATCACGCCGGGCCTGACGGCGCGGCGAACGTTCGTGGCGCTGAAGGGCTCCGACACCTCGACCGGCGCGCTTCAGTTCGAGCCGGGCCGCGTGACGGATCTGGAAGGGTCGCTCGCCTGGCAGTGGAACGCGCGCGGCACGGCGTCGATCTTCGCGGCGCGCGGCGAAATCTCGGACGGCAACCGGCGACGGCGCTCGGGCGGCGGGCTCGCGTACCGCCTCCGTTCGGGGACGCCCCGCTGGACGATCGACTACGCGCTTTCCTTCTCCGATTGGGACTTCCGATCGCCTTCGTATTTCACGCCGCTCGCCAGCACCCGGCACGCGGGCGGGCTGGCGCTCACCGGATATTCCGAGGTGGGCTCGCTGGACTACGGAGCGCGCTATGAACTGTCGAGCCTGGCGTCGTCCACCTTCGACGACATCGTGACCCACGCGTTCCGCGCGTATCTGAACGGCGCCGCATCGGGACGGTTTCCGCTTGGCGTCGAGGGCGCCTGGTCGGTAGACAACAACGACTACAAGATCTGGTACCTCGGTCTGTACGGCGCGGTGCGGTGGTAGCCGAAGCGCGATGATCTCCTACCACGCGCTGCTCGTGACCCTCGGGGTCCTTCTCGGGATCGTCATCCTCACGACGTTCGCCGCGATCGTGAACAAGCTCTACGCCGCGCGCGAGGCGGGAACGCGACAGGCGTCCCTGGAGCGGCTGCGCCAGGCGTTCCTTCTGCTTCCGGAGCCGCAGGCGCGAGCGATCGCGCACCGCGAGATCGCCGACGTGCTCGGCGGCCGTTGGGGCGAGCTCGCCGCCGCCGAGATCGCGGAACTGGAACTCGCGCTGCGCCTCGACGTGATTCAGGCGATGGAACGCTCCGGGCTCATCGCGCGCTTTCTTCGAGAGTCGCGCAGCCGGATGAAGTGGACGCGCGCCCGATCGCTCCGGATCCTGGGCGACCTGAAGGTGCCGGCCTCCGTGCCCGCGCTCCTGGCGGCGCTCGAGGATCGGGACGCCGATGTGCGAAACGTAGCCGCCCGATCCCTGGCGCGCATGAAGCTCCAGGCCGCCGAGGAGGCGCTGGTCTCCATCCTCGGGAAGAACGACCAGGCCGTGTCGGCGCGGATCGCGGCCATCTGCATCGAGATGGGGCCGCGCACGGCGCCCCTCCTGATCCGGTCGCTGCGGGAAGGCCCCCCGCGCGCGCGGTTTTGGGCCGCGAGGGTGCTCGGCGAGCTTCGCGACGCGCGCGCCGTGCGTTCCCTCGGCGACGCCCTCCTCGACCCGGAGGACGACGTTCGCTCCGCGGCCGTGTGGGCTCTGGGCCAGCGCGCCGACCGCGCGACGGGCCCCCTGATCGAACCGCTGCTCCGCGATCCGCGGTGGTTCGTCCGCGCGCACGCGGCGGAGGCGCTCGGCAAGATCGGCGACCCCCTCCACGCGCCCGCGCTGGGCGAGATGCTTCGCGACAGTTCGTGGTGGGTGCGCAAGAACGCGCTCGACGCGCTGGTCGCTCTGGGCGCGCCGTCACTCCCGGTCCTGACGAGGGCGTACCAGGGAGACGATCGCTTCGCCCGCGACTGCGCCATCGAGGCGCTGACGACGATGGGCGCGCCGCCGCCGGACGTCGTCACGGAGGGGCGGTCATGATCGCGCACGACCTCGTTCCCGGATGGCTGATCGGCGCGATCGACGTGATCAGCTTCCTGATTCTGCTCTACTTCAGCGCGCTGCAGTTGACGCTCTACGGACTGCTGGTCCTCTCGTATTTCGACATGCGCCGCCGGTTGGCGCAGAACTTCTACGCCGACTACGAGGCGGTCGCCAAGTCCCACTTCACCTTTCCGATCAGCGTCCTGATGCCGGCGCACAACGAGGCCGCCACCATCGTGGAATCGGTGCACTCGGTGCTGTCGCTCGACTACCCGCAGCACGAGTTGATCGTCGTCAACGATGGCTCGACCGACGACACGATGGACCGACTGGTCCGCGAATTCGGGTTGGTGAAGCGATCCCTCGTGTTCCGGCGCAGCCTCGACTACCAAGGCGCGATTCGCGGGATGTACCGATCGGCCGCGTATCCGAACTTGACGGTCGTGGACAAGGAGCACGCGGGCAAGAGCGAAGCGCTGAACGGCGCGATCAACGTGGCGCGCTACCCCCTGTTTTGCACCATCGACGCCGACACGCTCTTCCAGGAGAACGCGCTGCTTCGCGTGGTCCGCCCCTTCCTCGAGGACCCCGACCGCGTCGTCGCGGTGGGAGGGCAGGTCCGCGTCGCGAACGGCTGCCATGTCGAGCGCGGCCGGGTCGCGGAGCCGCGCCTGCCGTCGTCGATCCTCGCGGCGTTCCAGGTCGTGGAGTACCTGCGTTCGTTCGTGGCCAGCCGCCTGGGGCTCTCCTCCTTGAACAACCTGCTCCTCCTGTCGGGGGTCTTCAGCTTGTTTCGGAAGGACGTCGTCATCGAAGCGGGCGGGTATCGTTCCGACGTGGTGACGGAGGACATGGAGCTGATACTCCGCCTCCACCGACGGATGCGGGAGTCGGGGCGCCCCTACAACATCGTCTTCCTTCCCGATCCGATCTGCTGGACCGAAGTGCCCGAGCAACTCGGCGCGCTCGCGCGGCAGCGGAACCGGTGGCACCGAGGATTGATCCAGTCCCTTTGGAAGCACCGCTCGATCTTCTGGAGCCGGCATTCCGGATCCCTCCGCTGGATCGGCATGCCGTATTACTTCTTCTTCGAGTTGCTCGGTCCGATCATCGAATTGCTCGGATACATCATCATCCCGATCGCCTATTTCCTGGGATTCCTCTCGCCGCTGTGGTTCTGGGCGTTTCTGTTCCTCTCGGTGACCTCCGGCGCGTTTCTCTCGATCTCGGCCGTGCTCCTCGAGGAGCTCTCCTTCGGCCTCTACCGCTCGTGGGGCGACTTCGCGCTGATGATCGCGATCGGGGTTATCGAGAATTTCTCCTACCGCATCCTCACTCTCTTCTTCCGCCTGGGGGCCGTGCTCGATATCATCCTAGGACGTGGCGGCTGGGGCAGGCAGGAGCGGACCGGTTTTGGGCGCGCCCGGTCTGCATCAGCCTAACTCCAAGCGATCACGAGGCTTCCCAGTCCGGAAGGAGTCGCATCGTGCGCCTGATTTGGCTCGTCGTGGGAGCCTGGGTGCTCGCCGAGGCTTCGTTTGCCGCGGCGGCCCCTCCCATATTCAGCTGGCAGGAGATCGCCGCCCGCCGCGGCCAGGCGGCCGCGGCCCGGTACCGCGCGAACCTGGCCGTCGCCAAGCCGGAGGGCGTCGACCGCGTGGCGCACGTGGCCGGCACCACCGGTCGGGATAGCGTCCTCGTCATCCTGCTTCAATTCCCGGATCAACCCGCGGATACGCTGAACCATCCCCCTTCGGCCTACGACGATCTCCTCTTCAGCGTCGGCACGCATCCCAGCGGCAGCATGCGCGACTACTACCGGGAGGTCTCGCGGGGCGCCTTCGACATCTCGGGCGTCGTGACGCGCTGGTACATGGCCCCGCGGACGTATGCCGAATACACGAACGGCGCGGGCGGTTTCGGCGGGACGCCGAACAACGCGCGGCAGATGGCGCTGGACGCCCTCATCTTGGCCGACGGCGAGTACGATCTCTCCCAATTCGACCGCGACAACGACGGAACGCTGGATGCCCTCTTCATCGTGCACGCCGGACCCGGGGGCGAGGAAACCGCGGACTTCAACGACATCTGGTCCCACCAGTGGCTGCTCCCGTCGCCCTACACCTCTCCGGACGGCGTCGTGGCGTACGTGTACACCACGGAGCCGGAGGAGTGGGCTGGGATGGCGCCGCACACCACCGCGGGCGCGCTCATTTCGGTAGGCGTGTTCTGCCATGAATTCGGTCACACCCTCGGCCTGCCGGATCTCTACGACATCACCGCTTCCGCGGACGCGCACGAGGGCGTCGGCGAGTGGGATCTCATGGCGACGGGTCTCTACAATCATTACTTCGGAGCGCCGCTGGGAACGACCCCCGCCCATTTCTCCGCCTGGTCCCTGTCGCGCCTCGGATGGGTGGACCCGATCTGGGTCACGCAGGACTCGTCGGGGGTCGTCGTGCTCCCCGTGGAAACCTCCGACACCACGTTCCGTCTCTGGACCAACGGCGAGGAATCGAACGAGTACTTCCTCGTGGAGAACCGACAACCGATCGGGTTCGACGCGGGGTTGGTCCGATCGTCCGTGGAGAGCGGCAATGGGCCCGCCCACGGGCTCATGATCTACCACGTGGACGAGGGCGTCCTCAATCAGACGGACGCGACGCACAAGCTGCTCGACGTGGAGGAGGCCGGGGGAGCCCGCATCCCCTCGGGGTTCATCGGCGAGCAGAATCTGGATGCGGCGTCGGGCGCCACCGTGTCCCAGTCCGTTTGCGGCGGACCGGTGAACGTGGTGGGGAATCGCGGCGACGCCTACGATCCGTGGCCGGGCGCCGGCGCGCAGACGAACTTCACGAGCGAGTCGTGCCCGAACACGGATTCCTACTGCGGGAACAGGCCGTCCCAGGTCGCGGTACGCAATATCTCGGAGACGCTTGGCGCCGTGACGGCGGATTTCCTGACGACGGGCATTCTGCTCCGGCGGGAAGCGCCCGTGGCCGATGATCCGATCCTGGCCGGGACGCCCAACAACGCCAACGGCTTGTTGGAGACCGGGGAGACGGCTCGCATCCGCGTTCCGATCACGAACCTCGGCTCGAGCACGGTCGGGCCGCTTCGCGCGCGGCTCGTCTCGACGGAGCCCTATCTCGCACTCGGCACCGACTCGCTCTTCTACGGAACCTTCGCGCCGGGAGTCACCGATTCGGGCACCGCGATCCTCGCCCTCGTCACTAGTGCGCCCGATCCGGCCGGCTCGCAGCTCACGATGCAACTCAACTCCGCCGTCAACCGGGTTCTGGCGGACAGTTTCTCCGTGCTCATCGGCGTGCGAACAGGTATCTGCGAGAATTTCGAAGGCAACGCGGTCCGCTGGTTCGGACTCCCGACCGGATGCGACAACGTGAACGAGTGGCATCGGGAGGAAGGGGCCAACAGCACCGGTTTCGGGTCCTGGGCCTGGAGGCTGGGTCCGACGGGATTCTCCGGCAGCTATGCCCCGACCGAGGATGCCCGCCTCATCAGCCCGCCGATCCGCCTTTCCGGCGTGAGCGACACGCTGCGATTCCAGCATCGGTACGACTGCGAGTTCGTGTTCGACGGCTTGTGGGTGGAAATCAGCACGAACGCCGCCGCAACCTGGACCCCGATCACACCCGTCGGCGGTTATCCGACAGGCGATCGCTACAGCGGCACGAAGGCGGTCTTCACGGAGGCGGTCTTTCCGCTGGACGGATACTCCGGCATCGTTCAGATCGCATGGCACTTCCAGGCCCAGCCTCCGAACGGCGGTCAGGGATGGTGGATCGACGATGTGACGGTCAATGGCGACGCGCCGTGCGCGCCCGTGGACGTCGCCGTGCAGCGATTCGAGGCCGTGGTGGCGGAGGCCGTCACGCCGCCGCGGGTTCAGCTCACGTGGGCGTTGCCCGCGGGGGTGGAGGGGACCGTTTCGGTCGAACGCGTTACGGCCCCGCTTCCACCGACGGTCGTCGTGCGGCTTCCCCGGTTCCGGGGCGAGGGGTACTTCGAGGATTCCGGTGTGTCGCCGGGCGGCATCTACGAGTACTCGCTGCGCTTGGAGCGGGACGGCCAGGCGGACGCCGTCGCGGGTCCGATCCACGTCGAAGTGCCGGCGCGGACGCCGCCCACGGCGCCTCGCGTCTTCGCGCTGGCGCCGGTTCGGCCCAATCCGTTCCGACCCAACGCGACGCTCTCGGTCTCCCTGGACCAGGACGGACCGTTCGTGGTACGCATGTACCGTGCGGACGGGTCGATCGTGCGCACCATGCGATTCGCGTCGCGCCCGGCGGGAGTACACCAGATATCCTGGGACGGCCGCGACGACCGTGGCCGCGCGGCATCCGCCGGTCTCTATTTTGTCGAACTGAGGTTCGGGAATCGAACCCGCGTCCAGAAGGCGGTCCTATTACGATGAGTTCCACGACGACCCGGTTGGACGGCCCCCTCGTCTACCTGGAGACGCCCGGGCCGGAGCACTTGCCCACGATTTGGAAGGTTTATCTCGACGCCCCCGACTACTTCGAGGCGATCCTCGGCACCAAGGACTTCGATCCCGTGTCGATCGAGATGCTCTACGAGGAGGCTCTGTCGGACGACAACCGATACTACTTCGCCGTCCGAAGGATCGATTCGAAGGCGTTGATCGGCACGCTGGAGATCGAAGTCGGCACCGAGGAACTGCCGGCGACGCTCCGTGGACTGGTGCTCTCGCAGGCCGAACGCGGCCGCGGCTACGGCCGCGCGGCGCTGGAGCTGGCGGAGCAGTTCCTGGTGGACGAATTCGGCGTACGATCGTTGGCCGCCGACCTGCCGGCCGGATACGACGACGGGCAGCGGTTCCTGGAGGCGATGAAGTTTCGGGAGCGACGGCTGCGGTCCGGAGAGGTGCGCTGGGTCAAGCGGTTGGATTCGGAGTAGCCCCGGGCGCCGCGATCGCCCGGTTCACGCGCGTCACCAGATCCTCGAGATCGAACGGTTTGTTCACCACGAGGTTCACGCCGTGACTCGCGACCATCTCCTCGCTGATCGTCGTGCCCCATCCCGTGACGAGTCCGAGGATGATTTCGGGCGCCCCCTCGCTGCGAATGACCCGCGCCAGTTCCCAACCGCTCACGTCGGCCATGCCCAGATCGGTGAGCACGGCGTCGTAGCGCCCCTCGCGGAAGCGGGCGAGTCCCTCGGTCCCGGATGACGCGGTGACGATTTCGTGCCCGGCGCGCTCCAGGGCGTCGCGCAGCACCTCGAGCAGTTCCCGCTCGTCGTCCACGACCAAGAGACGCGCGCGGAACGGCGCGCGGACCTGCACGACGGAGCGCTCCGCCGGCTCCGCCAGTTCCGTGGCCGGGAAGCGCATGCGAATCGTCGTTCCCTCGCCCGGGGCCGTATCGACTTCCACCGTGCCGCGGTGTCGCGACACGATGCCGTACACCATCGCGAGTCCCAGCCCGGTTCCACCCTGCCCCTTCGTCGTGTAGAACGGCTCGAACATGCGGGAACGAACCTCCTCGTTCATGCCGATGCCGTCGTCGGTGACTTCCAGGATCGATTCGCCACCCTCGGTCCGGCAGCCGATCACGATGCTGCCACCGGCCGGAAGGGCGTCGACCGAATTGAAAATGAGATTGGTCAGCGCCTCGCGGATCTCGGCGCGGGATCCCAGGATCGGCCGCGGATCCTCGATGCGGACCTGAACCTCCACCGTGCCGCCGTGGCGCTTCGTCTCGGTCTCCCACCGGCCGCGCGTCAACTCGACGACTTCCTCCGCCACGCACGGTAGGTCCAGCGACTCCTGTTCCTGGTCCTCCCGGACCCGGCTGAACTGCTGAATGCGCCGCACGGCTCCGCCGCCATCCATGGCCGCTTGGCGGACGACGTTCAATCCGGCGATCATCTCCGGGTCCTGCGTCTTCATGAGAAGGAGTTGCGTGCGCCCCGTGATGATGCCCAGGACGTTGTTGAAATCGTGCGCCACGCCCGACGCCAACTCGCCCAGCGCGCGGAGCTTTTCTCCGCGGACGAGTCGTTCCTGCAGATCGCGCATCGCGGAGACGTCCGATAGGAGCAACATGCAGGCGGGCTCGTTTTGGAACACAAGGGACGCGGCCTGCAGCTCGGCGTGGACGAGGCGGCCGCCGGCGTGCACGACGTCCACGGGCTGCTGCGAGCCGGCGCGCTCGGGATGTTCGATCGCCGCCGTCACGAATTCGCGCGCCTCCGGCGCGAACAGATCGAGGACGGTGAAGCCCTTCGCCCGAAGTTCGTCCTGGCTCCGACCGCTCATACGTTCCAGGGCAGGATTGGCGAAGACGATCCTGCCGGAGGTGATGATCAGAATTCCCTGTGGCGCGCTTTCCACCAGGACGCGGTACTTCGCCTCGGACTCCCCGAGCGCGTGGGTCCTCGCCTCCACCGCGGCTTCCAGGGTCTGATTCAGGCGCGCCAAATGCTCGCGGCTCTCCAGCACCTCCGCCTGCTGATGCTGCACCTCCGCGGCCATGTGATCGAAGTGCCAGGCCAGGGTCTCGAGCTCGTCGCCGGACTGGAGCTGGACGCGTTGCGAGTAATCGCCCTTCGCGATGGCGCGTGTCGCCGTCACGAGACGCTGGATCGGCCGGGTGATGCCCCCGGCGGCCGCCCGCGCGGCCAGCAAACAGAGGATGGCCGCCAGGACGGCCGCCAAGATGAGGTTCTGCGTGAGGGCCGCCACCTCCCGATCCACACTCTCCATGGAGAGGCCGATGCGCACGGTGCCCCACTTCACGGCGTACCCGTCGACATACACCGGCTGGAGGATTTCCAGGATCCGAGGATCGTTCGCGCGCGCAGGAGAAACGATGCGGGACGTCTCCTCGCGCGCGGCGTGCGCGGCGAAGTCCGCCGTGTCCCGGGGGGGATTGCCGAACAGGTTTTCGTAGCGGCTGTCGGCCGCGATCATCCCTTCCTTGTCATAGATGACGACGTACGCGATCTCGCTGCCCGCCTGGGAGCGGCTCGCGGCTTGGTTCAAGGCGACGTAGTTGTACGAGAGGAGCGAGGGGGTGGACAGCCAGGCGATGCTGCGGGCGACCGCGAACCCGCGCTTGCGCGTCTCGCGTTGCAAGGAGCTGGACTCGCTGCGCACGATGAACGTGACGGCGATGCCGACCAAGCCGACGACGATGACGGCGAACGTGAGGAAGATCCGCGCCTGGAGCCCTCTCCAGAACGGGATCGGTCGCTCAGCGGGCGGCGTGTCGGGTCGCGTGGCCATCCGTGGTCTCGATGAAGTGGAGCTTTTCCATCGCGAGGGTCGAGATACCCAGGGGGTTCATCTCCAAGCCCGCGACGTTGTCCCGCATTCCAATGAAGCTCGCCGTGTAGTAGAGCGGAACGAAGGGGGCGTCGTGCACCGTTTGAATCTCGGCATCGCGGTAGCACGCGGCCCGGACGGCCGAGTCGCGCGTGCCGCGAGCGCACTCGAGGAGCGAATCGACGCGCGCCGAGGCGTACTCGAAGTAGTTCGTGCTGCTCTTCGAATAGGCGAGACTACGAAGGAACGATTCCGGGTCCGGGATGTCCGCGATCCAGGCCAGTCCGAACATGGCCGCCTTGCGCTGCGTGATCGCATGGTCGAGCACCATCCAGGATTCGTACCGAGGCTTCAGGGTGATGCCCGCTTCCGCCAGCGACCGCACCATCACGGAATCGACCAAACGCCCCTTCGCGCTGCTGATGCTCGTCCAGTACGTGATCGGGGGGAGCGGATGGGAGGGCCCGTAGCCGGCCGCGGCCAGGAGCGCCCTCGCGGTCGCAACGTCGCGCTCTGGGATCTTTCCCGCCGGCGAGTAACCGGGAATCCCAGGCGGCAGCACGCCGAGCGCCATGGTCTTGCCCTCCGGCCGTACCCGCAGCATGCCTTCGCGATCGATGGCGAGCGCCACGGCGCGACGCACGCGAACGTCGTCGAGCGGGGGTTTGGTGGCGTTCATGCCGATGAACGAGAGGCTCAGATCCTGCCACCGGAGCACCACGAGGCCGGGACGCGCGCGGAATTCCTCGATTCGGTGGGACGGCAGGATGCTCAGTGTGGCGTGGCCGTCGAGGAGCGCGTTCGCGCCCGCCTCGCTGACATCGCCGGGCGGCGCGAAGAAGATCAGCGAATCGATGGCCGGCCGGCCCATGAAGTAGTCGTCGCTGGCCGCCAGGGTGATCGAGCGCTCGGGCTCCCGTCGCACGAAGCGATAGGGACCCGTTCCGACGGGGTGCGACTCCAACCCGCCCGGTCCATACCGCTCCAGGACTTCTTTCGGGACGGCGCTCGTCTGGTCGAGGGCCAGGGCGTGGAGCAGCGACTCGTACGGACGTCGGAGGGAGATTTCCAGGCGGTAGCGGTCCAGCGCGCGGATTCCCGAAATCGTATCCGCCTTGCCGGCCACGAATTCGGGAACGCCGGCGATCGCATCGAGGTACGTCGCGGCGAGGCCCTCCGAGCGGAAGGGCTCTTGGAAGAGCCGCGTGAGGCTGTAGACGAAGTCGGCCGCGGTCACCTCTCGGCCGTTGTGGAACCGAACGCCGGGGCGGATCTCGAACACGTACCGGCGCCCATCTCTGGAGATGATCCAACTCTCGGCCGCCTGCGGCGTCGGCTCGAGATCGGACGTCAGCCCTACCAGGGGGCTATACACCTGGGCGATGATGCCGGCGGAGTACGAGTCGGCTGACCGCGCCGGATCGAGCGTATTGGGGTACTCCTGGTAGAAGCGGAACGACCGCGGTTCGGTATCCGTCGCGGGAGCGCCGTCACCCCGCGCGGCCACGCCATCCCGCGATGCCGGCGGCGTTCGCAGGACGGCGGGGAGCGCCACCGCCAACAACAGAAGTAGCACGGCCCCCAATGCGACCAGTCGTCCGCTCCGGGGGCTCGCAGGCGTATCCATGCAAGATACATCGGAAGAATCGGGCGCCCACTGAAGGTGATTTTGGGCGCTTCCGGCCACGGGAGCCGGGAGAGGGACAATCGCTAAGCGATTTATTTATAGCGTGTTACCGGCCTAGTCCCAGTCCTTTTCGCGCCGGCCTTTCTTCACGTCGGAGCGCTGCCGCTTTTCCTCGAGCCGGCGCAATCGGGAGGCCCCGGTGGGCTTCGTGGGGCGGCGAGTCGGGCGCGGGCGGAGCGCGGCGGCCACGATCACGCGCAATCGCTCCACGGCCGCCTCTCGGTTCCGCGACTGCGACCGATGGTGCTGGCAAACAACGCGAATCGTGCCGTCCTCGGCAAGCCGCTTTCGGAGGGCGACACGAAGGCGTGCCTTGATCGCCGGGGGAAGCGCCGAGGCTTCCAGGTTCCAGAGCGCCTCGACACGGGTCTCCACCTTGTTGACGTTCTGCCCGCCGGGCCCGCTCGCGCGCGACGTCCGAAATCGGATCTCGCGACGCGGGACCGTGATGCCGCCGGCCATGCGCTAGCGTCCTTCGACGGGGCCGGTCACGCGTCCCGCGCCCCGTCCCGAAGCCGGAGGTTGATCTCCTCGCGAAGCGTGACGAGGCCCTCCCGGGTGGTCGCGGAGACGAACACGGCGCCGGGGTGCTGCGCCCGCAGTCCGAGCAGCGAGATGTCGTCGGGCAAGGCGTCGATCTTGTTGAAGACGAGAAGGCGCGGACGCTCCATCGCATGCAATCCATCCAGCACCGTGTGAACGGCGTCGATGTGGGCATCGGGGTCCGGCTCCGTGGCGTCGACGACGTGAACCAGGAGATCGGCCTCGCCGACCTCCTCGAGGGTCGCGCGAAACGAGGCCACCAGATTCGGCGGCAGCTTGCGAATGAAGCCGACCGTGTCGGTCAGGAGCACGCGAACCCGCCCGTCCGCGGCGATGACGCGGGTGGTGGGATCGAGCGTGGCGAACAGTTGGTTTTCGACGTAGACATGCGCGTGCGCCAGCGCGTTGAACAACGTCGACTTTCCCGCGTTCGTGTAGCCCACGAGCGATACCTTGAAACAGTCCCGCCTCCCCTTTCGCTGCACGCGGCGCTCCCGGACGACGCCCTCGAGATCCCGCTTCAGCCGCGCGATCCGCTCGCGAATGCGCCGCCGGTCCACTTCGAGCTGGGTCTCGCCCGGCCCGCGGGTCCCGATGCCGCCGCCCAGTCGCCCCAGGTGCTCCCACATGCGGGTCAAGCGCGGCAGGAGGTATTGCAGTTGCGCGAGCTCCACCTGCAGCCGGGCCTCGCGCGTCCGCGCGCGCTTCGCGAAGATATCGAGGATGAGGGCGCTGCGGTCGATGACGCGCATCTCGAGCTGCTTCTCGAGGTTTCGATGCTGCGCGGGCGATAGATCGTCATCCAGGAGCAGGAGCCCGGCCTTTTCCTCGCGGGCCAACGCGTGGATTTCCTCGATCTTGCCCTTGCTCAGGAACGTGGCGGCCCGAACGGAACCGCGGCGCTGGACGACCTCGCCCCGAACGGTGGCTCCGGCTGTCTCGGCCAACAGCTTCAATTCGGCCAGGGTGACGGCGCCGTGGGCGCCGCGCCCCGAACGCCCCGCGAGGATCGCGCGTTCGGGATCGCCGGTGGGGCGTCCGGCGTCGGTCAGGCGGACGTGTCCGGTGATCGCATCGGCTTCGTGACTATGACGCGGGCGCGACTTCGAGGTCGTACGGGATGGTCGTGAGATTTTCAAAGGTTCCGTCCGGACGGGCGTAGACGATGTCTTCGAGGCGGACGCCCAAGCCTCGGGATGGATAGTAGAGACCCGGCTCTACCGTGAACAACGAACCCGGCTCCAGTCGGTCTGGATTCGTCGTGGGGCCTCCGAGGAGGGGCCGCTCGTGCACCTCGAGTCCGATTCCGTGTCCCAGCCCGTGGATATACCCCTCCTGCAGCGAGTCATCCTGGCGCGTCGTGCGATGCCCCCGCTTTTCGAAGAACTCGCAGACGCGGTCCTGGTAGGAACGGCAGCGCGCGCCGGGCTCGAAGGCGTCCAGGGCGTCCTGCAGCGAATCCTGGACGCACCGGTGCAATTCGCGAAGCTCATCGGTGGCGCGTCCCACGCAATAGGTTCGCGTCACGTCGAAGTAGTAACCGCCGCCGGCCTGCGCCGGAAAGAGGTCGATCACGATCGGTGCGCCTTCGAGAAGGACGTCGTCGTCGTTTCCTACATTGTGCGGCACGCCGGCGTCGCGGCCCATGGCCACGACGTTACCCTCCGGCTCGAGAAGGCCCGCTTCGAAGAAGATCCTCCGGATCTCGCGACGCAGTCGTCCGATCGTCACGTACCCCTCGGCGTCGCGCAGCTTCTTCCCCTCGAGGCGCCCCGCCCCGATGACCTCCCGGACGCGGGCGTAGGCTCTGGTGCACACCGCCCCCACTTTTCGCACCTCGGCGACCTCGCTCTCGTCCTTCGACAGACGCGCCTGCAGGAAGAGCGAGGGGTCGCGGTCCTCGACGATTTCCAGATCGGGACGTCGCTCCACGAGCCGTCGCAGAATGTGATGGAACTGGCCAAGGGGGCCGGTCCCCTCCACGAGAATGCGTCCGGTCACGCCGAGCTCGCGCGTCACCTCGTCCAGGAATCGGGCGTATCCCGCGACGGGCGTGGGTTCCTCCTCCAGGATCTTTCGATACGACCAGCGGGAGAAGTCGCTCAGCTCGAATCCGGTCGCCGCCGCGCCGTCGCGCTCCATCTTGGAGTGAACCAGGTGGCCGCCCCGGTCGCGGCGCCACACGATGAGCCCCACGGTGAGATGGCACCCCGGGCCCGTGAGGTAGGTGAACGTCGGATTCGGCGTTTCGGTCTTCACGACGACGGCGGCCTCGATGCCGCGTTCGCCGAGGAGCGAATCGATATCAGCGCGCATGGGTGGCTCCGAGAATGGCGCTCGCGCGCCGTGGGGATTGGGACGTCATGTCCGGAACAGAACCTGCTCGTTGGAGAAGAGGCGAACGGCGATCAGCACCATGAGCGCCGCGAGAAGGCTGCTCGAGCCGATGGCGGCGACCGCATGCGCCGATTGCACCGTGTCGGTCAGGATCTCGCGTTGCAGGAGCGCGGTGTTCAGAATCGGGATGAAGAACTGCTTGATCGGCGGCGCTTCGGCCTGGGTGAACGATCCCAGGCCCAGGAACACGGACGCCATGTAGACGTACGTCGCGTACGTTTGCCCCTCGCGCATGCTGCGCGCGAAGCACCCGATGGCCACCAGCACGGCGCTCAGAAAGATCGCCGCGGGAAGCAGCGTCACGAAGAGCCAGATCATCTTGTCGGGGCCGATGGTCAACTCCAGAGCCTGCTCCTGCATCATCGGCATGCTCTTCGCCAACACGCCGAACGTGAGCCACAGCCCCACGATGCCGGTGACGGCGCCGGTCAGCGATGCGGTGAGCACGGCCATCACCTTCCCGAGAACCAGCTCGGCGCGGGTCGCCGCCGTGGCCAGGATCGTTTCGAGCGTGCTCCGCTCCTTCTCGCCTGTCGTCGCGTCGATCGCGGTCTGCATCGACCCTGCCGCCACCATGAAGATGAGCAGGTACGGAATCAGAAGCGCAGCCACGTAGCGGCCTACTTCCTGCTGCGACGAGATATCGTTTCGCTCGACGGCGATGGCGGGCGGCGAATCCGCTTGGGCGCCTCGGCTCCTTGCCCAGAGGAGCGTCAGGTCCTGGCGAATGTCCTCCAGCACCGGCCGCATGCGGTGGGCCGCTTCGGACGACTTGGTGTCCGCGTCCTTGTACC
>QJVW01000062.1 GCA_003235575.1 Candidatus Eiseniibacteriota bacterium
ACCGATGCCGCGGCGCTGGCCGCGGGCGCGGCCCGTGCCGTCGAGACGCTGCGGAAGGCGGCCACGATGGATTTGACCTACGCGGCCGAGGGTGATTCCTTCCGGGCGATCGTCACGGTGACGAATCGCACCGGCCACAAGCTTCCCACCGGCTATCCGGAGGGACGCCGCGTGTGGCTCCAGATCACGGCGCGGGATGCGTCGGGCACGATCGTCTATCAGTCGGGCGCCTATGACGAGGCCACGGGTGTTCTCTCGGACACGCCCGAGCCCGTCGTCTACGAAACGAAACTCGGGATATCCCCGGCCCTGGCCTCGCTGCTGGGACAACCCGACGGGGACTCGTTCCACTTCACGCTGAACGACTCGATCTACAAGGACAACCGGATCCCGCCGCTCGGCTTCACGAACGCGGCCTTCGAGGCGTTCGGCGGCCAACCGGTCGACGAGCATTGGGCGGGTCCGGGTCCGCGGTACCCCGACGGGCAGAACTGGGATGTTTCCACGTTCCCGCTCCCCGAGGCCGCGCTGACCGTTACGGCCAAGCTCCTCTATCAAACCACGTCGAAGGAGTACGTGGAGTTCCTCGAAAGCGAAAACGGGACGAATAGCGCGGGGCTGGATATGCTGAACATTTGGATGGCGAACGGCCGGTCAGCCCCGGTCGTCATGGACGCCGACTCCGTGAAACTCAACGTGACGGCCGTGTCGAACGATGCACCAGCACCGGCCGCCCCGCGCCTCGCCGTCCTTGCCAATCCGTTCAGCGACATGCTTGCGTTCCGTCTCGATCTGAGCCGACCCACGGCGGTGCGTCTGATGGTATTCGACGTCAACGGGCGCCGCGTGGCACGCCGGGACTACGGGACACTCGGTGGCGGCGCCCACCGCCTGACTTGGGACGGCCGGGACGCCAGCGGCCGGCAAGCGGCGACGGGCATCTACTGGGCCGCGCTGCAGGTAGGCGAACGCAACATGGTGCGACAGGTTGTGCGGGTGAAGTAGGCGAACCGGATCCACGAATCGTAGCGAGCCGCGGCCGGGGGAATACCTCCGGCCGCGTCGGTTTCGACGCTCACGCCGCTCGCGCCGCCATCAGCGAGGCGCGGATCGCGCTTGGAGCTGCGCCGCGAATCGGTCCGCGATGTGCGATATGGGGCCGCGATCGCTATCGAACACGGACGTTGCCTCATCGGAGAAAATGGCGGCGTGCTCCACGAATCCACCTTCCCGATCCCGCAAGCGCAGGCACGCGCGCAACCGGGTCGATCCGCTGCCGAAGGGGATCGAAAGCAGAGGCGCCAGGGCGTTCAAGAGTCGAACATCCCGGCTCCCGCGGTGGTATTCCAGGACATCGATCTCGATGACGTAGCGAATGTCGTCCCGGGGGGTCGCCCCGTCCGCCGCAATGCTCGTGAAGAGATCGTGCCGGTCCAGGCGCTGGGCCACCTTTTCGCGGATGATCTCATCCTCCAATCCGGCCAGCGGATCGCCCCGATCGCCCTCCTCCCATAGGTCTCGCGGCGGCGCGACCCAGGCCGCCCCGGTCGCAAGCGTCACCGTGCCTTCCTGGAGCACCATCTGCTTCGGCCCGGAACAGCCGAGCAACGTCACCACGACGCACAGCGCCACCACCCCGCGCGCGGGCCGCCCCGCGTACCGATGGAGCCTCATCACCGCCCTCCCTCCTCGGCGCCCTCGACGGACGAGGAGCGATCGCGTACGTCGGCGACCCAGAGCGGCCCCCACCGTTGGCGCTCGGAGGCGGATACTCCGGCGCCGGCTCCCATGAGCGCGCCCACCAGGCCGGCCTGCCAGACGATGTCGTCGTTGTTGCCGCAGAAGAAGGTGAAGAGTTTGTCCTTGTCGCAGGGTTCCGTGGTGAGGCTGGCAATGGCGCCAACCAAGATGCCACCGATGACCGCGCCCATGATGATCGATCCGGCATCGGGACCCGTTCGCAGTTCATCGACGCCCTCGATCTCGCTCCAGCCGATGACCGCCGGAAGCGCGGAATCGGGCGGGGAGAGGACCGCTCGATAGCGGAGTCCTTCCGGTCCCGCATGGGCCCGGTAGAGTGTGGCGGCCCCGAAGGATCCGCGTACGTGGACCACGGGTTCCTTCTCGAATTTCCCGTTCAGGCGCCGCACCACCGATTCCGGCGGCCCTTCCGGAACCGTGATCTCCTGATCGGCGCTGGGCGCTGGGGGAGCGGGTTCGGTTCCGAGTTCCTCCGCCCGGCCCGCGGCGACGAGCGTGGAAAGGGCGAGGCACCAGGCAAGCGAAGCGCGTAGGGGAGGGAGCATGCGGGACCTCCGGACGGGGTGAGGGGCGTCGGGGGAGGTTCCCGTGGTTTGAACCACGGCTTGGCGCCATTGTCCCGAGAAACATGGGACTCCGTTACTGGTACCTAGGGAGCACACAGCCCGCGAGGAAAGACGCCGGCGGACCCCGCAGGGTCCGCCGGCGCCGTGGTGTCTGGTGCCGATTCCCGTCGTCGCGAGCGTTCCTCGCTAGTCGGTCACGTCCCGTACGACCTTGGCGTCGAGCGCCGCGCTGATCTGCCCCACGATCTCCTGGAGATGGGCGCGCGTCGTCGATTCCAGGCGGATCTTGGATGCCAGCGCGCGCCGCGCGCGGGCACGGATGTTGATCAAGCTGGCCCGCGCCAGCGTCGTGGCATCCCACGGCGTGGCGATGACCTGCGGCGTCGCGAACGGGATGCCCGCGGTCGCGGGAACGCTCGGTCCTCGCTCCCGAAGGGCCAACCGCAGAAGCTGCCGGACATGCTCGCGCTGGAGGTTGCGGCGAAGGCTCGATACCTCGCGCCGGCCCGGGACGACCTCCGCCCAGATGGCCGCGTCGAGCCCGGAGAACATTTCCGACATCCGGAACGGCTTCACGCCCTCGGCGAACCGCAGCTCGTTGTCGACCAGCCGCTGCAGCGTCACCGAGTGGAACATCCGATCGAGAACCAGTCGTTGCAGCCCCAGCACGGCGTCGTGCCAGGGGTAGTCGAAGCGCGCCATGTTGTAGTAGGACGGCCAGTCGATCGTCTCGAGGCGGTCGATGGCCAGCTTGTTCAAGAGCGACGGCGGAATGTCGAAGGAACTGTCCGCGAATACGTTCTGCGTGAGCAGCGCGAGCGCCTCGCGCTGGCGCGCCGGCGGGACCGGCATGAACGGCGTCTTGCCACCCGGATCACCGACGTGGGCCCGGTTCGTGAAGATTCCGCCGACCCACTTGGTGGAGAAGAGCGCTACGCGTGCGTACTCGCCAAGGCTCCGTTGCACCGCGCGGCGCAGGATCTGATATCCCTCGCCTTCCTCCAGCAGCTTCGGATCCGCCGTGGCCCAGAGCTCCTTGACCAGGCCCATTCGCCGCCGGCCGTACTCCAACGGGTCGCTGGAGGCGTCGTAGATCGTCGCGTAGGGATCGACGCTCGTCGTCGCCCAGGCACCACGCGCGTCCTCGTCGGCGCTGAATGGAAGGTCCGGGTCGCCGC
Source organism: Candidatus Eiseniibacteriota bacterium (assembly GCA_003235575.1). Taxonomy (GTDB): domain Bacteria; phylum Eisenbacteria; class RBG-16-71-46; order SZUA-252; family SZUA-252; genus SZUA-252. The sequence continues at coordinate 3,506 of QJVW01000062.1, forward strand.
CGCGCGCGGCGATGCGGGCCAGCTCCGCCCGTTCGTCGCCCTCGATCGGCTTGTACGCGTACTCCACTGCCCAGTAGTCGTAGGGACCCAGGGTCGGAGAGAGGAAGTGACCCTGCGTTTCTCCCTTCGAGGCGATGATCGCCGGATTGTAGTCCATCACCGAAGCGGTCTGCCCGCGCGCGTCCACGGTCGCCACGTCGTTCATCTCATCCGGCGTCAAAAAGTCCGATCCGCGGAAGTTGTGCTTGAAGCCCAGGGTGTGTCCCACTTCGTGGGCGGTGACCTGGACCAGCACTTCGCGGATCATCTTCTCCGACAGCTCGGGCGTCATCGTGCCGCGGGCGTCCAGCACGTCGAGCCCGAACGCCGCCTGTTGCGAGAGTCCGGCGGCGTACGTGCAGGCCGACCGGCCGCCGAGCGCGCTGGGCACCGGCGCCGGCGCGTCCTCCTGGAGGAACGGCGCGGCGAATTCCTCCGTGAACCGGCGCTGCCAACGTAGGTAGTGATCGCCCCACCCGATGTCCGCATCGTAAATCTGGCCGGTCCAGGGATTGACACGAGACGGTCCGATCGCGAAGTAGTTGTCCGTGCCCGTGAACCAACGGATCGTGCTGTAGCGCGTGTCGGCCGGATCCCACGTCGCATCGTCGGGCTGCTGCTTCACCACGATCGCGTTCCGGAAGCCGATCTTCTCGAACGCCTTGTTCCAGAGGAGCGCGCCCTCGCGGATCGGCTCACGATACTCGAGGGGAATCGTGTTCTCGAGCCAGAAGACGATCGGTTCCTTGGGATCGGAGAGCGGCGCGTCCGGATCCGCCTTCTGGAGGTTCCACCGCGCGATGTACCGCACGTGCGGATCCTTGGCGCGATCGGTGTTGAAGTCGAGCGCGACGGTGTGGAAGTGCCCGACGCGGTCGTCGGCGACGCGCGGTGTGTAGTCGCCCTGGGGGAGCGCGGCGAACTGATAGCGCACCCGGAAGGGCGCGCTCCGCGGGTCGGGCATGGTGGCCGAGAAACTCTTCGGATTGTCGGTCGTGTAGTGAAGCAGCACGGTAAGGAGCGAGCTCTCCTCGAAGTTCTTCAGGTCCAGAATCGCGCTCCGATCCTTGTCGTACGAGTAGCTCGTCGGCTCGTAGGCGCGTCCGAGGCTCGGCCCGAGTCCAAGGAAGTCCTTCGAGAGGAGGAGATCCGACACGTCGATCAGAATGCTCTTCCGTTCCTCGTGCGGCTGGGAGAGGACCTTGGCGGAGCCGCGGATCGAGTAGGGAAACGATCGGGACACCGCGCGTCCGGCGGGCGTTCCGCTCTCGGCCAGGAAACGCGCGTTCGGCTCGATCCACTGGATCTGCTTTCCGACCTGCCGGAAGCGGAACGCGAAATCGCCCGCCATCATCGAGGCGTAGAAGCCGTTTTCTCCGAGGGACTGGTCGGTCGTGGCCGCGAAGAGGAAGTCGGTATCCATCTGGGAGGGGAGTATCTCCATGAGGACCTTCGACTCCGCGGGCTTGCGGTAGAACGTGAAGAGCCCCTTGACCTCCTCCATGTCCTTCACGACGTCGGCGAACGCCTTGTCCTCGCCGGCGGCGGGCTTCTTGTCTTCCTTGGAGTCCTTCTTCTTGTCCTTGGCGAACGAGGCGCCGGGGGCCGCGAGGAGGCCCAGCAGGGCCCCCGCCACCACGGCGCGGCCAGCCCAGCGAACGAGCCGACGATTCATGAGTTCCTCCCGAAACAGGGGATGGTCAAACGGCTTCGAAAAAACACACGGCAGGGTATCATGGTGAGATGAACGCGAGGCCCAAAGGGTTGAGGCCGGCGGTGGGGCCCGCCGGCGGCGACCACGACGACACCGCGCCCCCGGAGCATGCCCGATGACGCGAGAAACGCTGCTCGACCTCTTTACCATCAATCACGGGGCGCTCCATCTGAACGTCAAGGACCTCTCGGACCAGGATGCCCTCGTCCAGCCGGCGCCGGACGGCAACTGTCTCGCCTGGGTCGTGGGGCACCTCGTCTCCTCCCGGGACAGCGCCCTGAAACTGGTGGGCGCCGGCGCGTTCTGGGATCCGGAATCGACCAAGCGCTACGCGCGTGGTTCGGCCCCCGTTCGGGGGCCGGGCGACGGCAAGCCGCTCGCCGCCCTGCTCGCGGACTTCGACCTCTCGCAGGAGCGGCTGACGGCCTGGCTGAAGTCGGCGCCCGACAGCGCCTGGACGTCGCCGCTGGAGGGATGGGGCACGGTGGCGAAGGGCCTCTTCTTCCTTCACTTTCACGAGGCGTACCACATCGGTCAAACCGGGGTTCTTCGGCGATTGGCCGGAAAAAAGGGAGCGATCGCCTAGCCCGATCAACCGTCGCGCTTCATCGACGAGTAGTAGAGATCGTACTCCTCGACCCACGTCGTCCCGCCGTCGGGTGAGAACTCTCCCCGCTGGCGCACGCGTCCGTCCGGCAGGGGCGTGAACGTCAGCTTGACCGGGATCCGGTCTCCCTTCTTGTTCACCCGCTCCCCGACGAAGCGCATGCTGCCGTCGGAGAACGTCCCCTCGAAGCGGGTCACCTCACCGTCCGAGTCGACCCAGATCTGGCGCCATTTCTTTGCGTCGGCGTCGTAGAAGTTCAAGCTCTGGCCGGTCCCGCCCCGCATGCTCTTCCAGTTTTCGATCATGACGCAGTCGCCGGCCCCGAGGCGTATGTCGTTCGTGCCCGCAAGGTCTCCGGACAGCGTCCTCACGTCCCACGATCCGACCCAGAAGCGAAATTGACGCGCCTCTTCCGAGTAGACGCACGGCTTCGCGCCGATCCGAACCTTCTCCAGCAGCGCCTCGTACCGCGGGTCGGTTCGCAGCGAAGCCAGGTCCTCGTCCGATTCCATGGCATCGGGCTGGTTGTACCCCCCCTCGGCCGAGCGATCGAGCCAGGCCAGCGCGCTGTCGGGCCGGCCGCTCAGCGCGTAGGCGCAGGCCATGTTGTACATCACGATCGGGTTGTTTCCGATGGCGAGACCCTTGCGGTAGGCCGCGATGGCGCGGTCGTACTGTTTCAAGTTGGCGTAGGAGGCTCCCAGCCGGTTCCACGCCCTGCCATCCTTGGGCTGGGCTTTCAAGGCTGCTTCGTAGCCCGCGGCCGCTTTCGCCCATTCCCCAGCGGTGTAGTGCGCGTTCGCTTCCTCGAGGATCGTGGCGGCCTGTTGCGCGCCGGCGCTCCCCGCGACGACTCCGGCCGCCGCGACGACTAGGACAAGCACTGCGAGGGCGGTTCGCGCCTGAAGACGCCGCGCCGCGGATCGGAATGGATTCACGGGTGTCCCTTTCTTTCGTGTGGCTGGGTCGATGGGTTGGGGGGGAACTCCAGTGTACAAGATGCAGCGGGGGCATCCAAAGTCCGTGATGGGCCATCGCGGCTTCCCCGCGAATTCAGGATGGCACGGGCCCTGCAATTGGTACTGTGAACTGGTCCCGGAACTCCTCCGAGCATCGGGCAAAACGTTGACCCATGGTTCGTATTTTCAATTGGTGGAGGAACTTATGAATATCCGGCGCACACTTCTCGTCCCCACGCTTCTCGTGGGCCTTGCCGTCCTATGGGGCTGCTCGGACAACAGCGTGAATCCCCAGTCACAGGAACTCGGCGACGAGGCCGCCGTTACGGGCGTGCTGGCGGCGCTCCCCGAGTTCCTGGACGACGGTCTCTTCGACACGGCCGATCCCACGGCGCTGGCGCCGGCGCTTCGCCAGGCGGGAGAGGCGGTCTCGGAACCCGCCGACGCGATCGAGCCGTTCTACTTCTGGCGATCGATCACGCAGAGGACCCGCCGCTTCGAGTTCGCCTTCGCCGACTCCGACTCGACGGGGCGCCCCACCACCGCCATCGTCACGGCCCGCCATCGGTTCCAGGGCACGTTCAACATCATGCCGGTCGAACAAGGTGGTCCGACCGCGCCCGGACAAGCGGTGGCGATCGCGAAACCACTCGAGGATCACGGCGTGCGCCGGTTCTTGTTGAAGCGGGTTCGGCTGGGCGAGGAGATGCGCGGCCATTGGCGCCTGGCGGCCGCGTCCGGCGCCTCCGTGACATCGGCCGGTGCGACGTCGGAAATCGAGAGCGTCCGCGTCGAGACCGCGACGCAGGACACCACGCTAAGCGATCCCCTGGCGTTCGTCTTCCTACGGCGCGTGCTGCGGCTCGCCCCCGAGGACTCGGTGACGCTGACCGTGACCACGCCGCGGATCGACGACGTCGTGCTGCTCTATCACCGCGATCGGCGCTCGAAGTTCCGGAACAACGGGGACGGAACGTACACGACTCGATTCCGCGTGGGACACTGGACCGGCTGGCGGCACTTCGCGGTCAACGTGCTCTCGCACGCAACGCTTTTCGACGACACGGCGCCGTACGACTCGAAGGCGTGGATGTTCCCGTACGTAATCCCGCCGGGGCCGAACGTGGAGTACCTGCCGTAGCCTGATCGGCGCCAGCGGGAACGGGCCCGTCATGCGAAGGGCGGTCCATGGATGGATGGACCGCCCTTCGCGCTAATTCCGTGGTGCGGCAGCCGAGCTCCCGCCGACGGCGTGCTCGGGAGGTGGCGGGCCTCAATGTTCAACATGAGGACCGCGGTCCACCGCGATAGGCGCGGCGACGCTTCCTCGTAATCCGTTCGCTAGGTCCGGGACCTCCCGGCATTCACGACCGCCGCAGGCATATCGCCCGGCTGCCTCGAATCTCGGTCCATGAACACTCTAGACTCCCTTCCTCGGACGTTGGACCGCCGCCCGAATCCAGCAGATATGAACGCACGCACCGTGCCGATTCGATCCGAGAAATGCCGACTTCGTAAGTATTCTGGCTACTATTCGTTGCGTCGCAGGCCTCCCGGCCCCGTCCGCGGCGCCTGGGACCGGCTCTGCCAGGTTGTCAGCGCGGCCCCGGCATTGGCAGTCGCCCGCACCCGCCCTCGATCAGAACCGGGAGGACGTCAGCGCGACATCCGCCGCGGCCCAGGCCTTCTTGAAGCGCGCCTCCACCACTTTCGCTTCCTTCGTTTTTCCCTGCGCCTGGAGCGCGTCGGCCAGCCCACGCAGCGACCAGCCCGTCTCCGGGTACCGCTTCAGATCCTCGCGGTAGACGGCCTCGGCCTCCGCGGCGCGATCGGCCTGGAGCAGGACCGCGCCCAACGCCTGTCGCGCGGTCATCGTCCACTGGGGCGGTTCGTCGTACTGAATCGAGTCCTGAAGCGAGGCCGCGCGCGCGAGCAGCTCGATCGCCTCCTCGGTCCGGCCCGCGCGGGCAGCGCGCTCGCCGTCCAGGAACGTCAGCGCGAACTTCGTCAGAGAGGGACCGCTCGCGATGCCGAAGTAGGTCCCTTCGCACGAGGCCGCGATCGACGCGAGGCTGTCGCGCTCGATACCCGCCTCGCGGTCCCGCCCTGTGGCCGCGAACGCGAGCCCCCGTGCGAAGCGCCACGTGGCGTTCGTCAGCCTCAAATCCGGCGGCGGCGCCGGCTGCGCCAGGATCTCCTTCCATTTTCCGAATCGTGGGAGCGCCAGGTAGGACGCGCCGGAAAAGAGCTCCAGCGGCTGCATCTGTCGCACCATGTCGCTGGGAGCCGCCGCGGCGAGGAGGCGGCTTGTCTCGATCGCGTCGGCGCTTCGTCCCTCGAAGCAGAGGGCGGCCAACCGCATGTGTATGTTGTGTGTCGCGTACATCATCGGGTACACGCCTTGGACCTTCCACCGCTCGATGTACGCGCGGTCGACCTCCATCGCCCGTGCGTTCTGCTTGGCGCCTTCGTTGTATCGTCCGACGCGCAGGTAGATGTGCGTGGGCATGTGCATCAGGTGCCCCGCCTCGGGGTTCAACTCCCGCAAGCGGTCGGCCGCGGCTTCCGCCCGCCCCGGATCGTTCGAGGCTTCCACCGTGTGAATGTAGAGATGGATCGCGCCGATGTGGTCGGGTGAAAGCTTCAGCGCGGTCTCCAGTCGGTCCACGATCTCCGGCGTCCACTCCCGCGGCTCGCCGCCGGGCGTCCAGAGATCCCATGGATGGAGGTCCATCAGCGCCTCGGCGCAGAGCACGGCGGTGTTCACGTCCTTCGGGTACTTGGTCACCAGCGCTCGCATCGCGTCGGCATAGGCCTGATCGCGCTCCGCCCGGGCCTCGCCGGCGGGCGTTCCGTACCGGAGCGCCAGCGCCTCGACGTAGTCGCGCTCCATCTCCGTGGTGCCGTCCAGCCGATCGCGCGCCTTCGTGATGGCCGCCAGGGCTCGTTCCTCGGCTTCGGGGCTCATCGGCATGTTGATATTCGGCCCCAGCGCCAGGGCGACCCCCCACCATGGCATGGCGGCGGTGGAGTCCAGTTCGGCGGCCCCCAGAAACGATCGGACGGCCTCGTCATGGTTGAACGCCCAGCAGAGACCAAGGCCTTGATCGAAGAG
>QJVW01000108.1 GCA_003235575.1 Candidatus Eiseniibacteriota bacterium
ATGTGAAGCAATTGATCGCGTCGGGTGAATCGCAATCAGCGACGCGTCTTACGACGTATCTCAACGGTGTTCAGATGCACCATCCTGATGTTTACGACGGTTTCCTGGTGTTCAGCAGCGGTTCTCAAAGGGCAACGCTGCGTCAGGCGCCGCAACAGGGCTTCGCGTTTCCCGGACAGACCCGCATTCGCGGCGACGTAGACAAGCCGGTTCTGAGTTTTCAGACTGAGACCGAACTCCTGATTCTCACCGAACCGCCAGCCATGTTTCCCGTCCGAAGAGACTCCAATGGCGATCCGCTGGAGGCGCTGCGTCAGCCGGAAACCGAAACATTCCGGCTGTGGGAACTTCCGGGCTCGGCGCATGTCGCGGCCTATTTCTACAACTTCGGCGCTCGCGACGACGGCAGCGATGCCACCGTCGAGGACATGGCGCTGGCCCTGATCGAGCCGACAGGCGACAAGAGCGGGCAGGGCGCTCCTTGTAGCGTTCCAATCAACGCCGATCCGACCCCCTGGGTCTTCAACGCGGCGCTGAGAAGCCTGAACGAGTGGGTCGCGGACGGCACGCCACCGCCGAGTGCTCCGCGCGTCGCAACGACCAGCGTGAACGGCAGAACGCTCATTGCTCGCGATGCATTCGGAAATGCCATGGGCGGAATCAGGACCCCCTATGTCGACGCGCCGGCAGCGACGCTCAACGGTTTGGGCTTTGGGGAAGGCTTCTGTTTCTTGAACGGAGCGACAGTGCCGTTCTCCGAAGCGACTTTCCGTATGCGCTATGAGAGACCGGAGGACTTCCTGGCTGCATGGACTGCCGCTACGGACAGCGCGGTGGCCACGGGTTTCGTGCTCGAGGACGATAAGGCGCGACTGCAAAGCGTGGGCGAGATGGCGAGCGACGTTCCAGTAAATGAGTGGCAGCCTCGCAAGCCATAGGTTGGAGTTCACCCTGCAACTCAGGATCCACACCATGAATACAATTGGCAGACGGGAATTCCTCTCGCGCCTCTCGCTCGCCACGGCGGCGCTCGCCGTTCCACCACACCCCTTCCGGTTTCCCGCGACGCGCCAGGACTACGTGGAGGTCGAGATTGCGCACGGCAGGATCCGCGGCCTTCGGGCCGACGGGGTCGCCGTCTTCAAGGGAATCCCGTACGCGGGACGCGTCTCGGGCGACCGGAGGTTCCGCCGCCCCGCCGTACTAGAGCCGTGGACGGGGGTGCGGGACGCCCTGCAGTTGGGGCCCCCCGCCATCCAGGCGCCGAGGGAGAACGAGCCGGCGCCGTCGGAGGACTGCCTCTTCCTCAACATCTGGACCCCCGCTGCCGACGGCCGCAGGCGTCCGGTGATGTTCTACAACCACGGGGGAGGATTCGTCATCGGCTCGGGGGGATCCGCGTGGCAGGACGGGACTAATCTGGCCCGTAACTTCGACGTGGTCGTAGTGGAGACAAATCATCGTCTGGGTCTGCTGGGCTATCTCTACCTGGACGAGCTCGCCGGACCCGAGTATGCCGGATCCGGGAACATGGGTCTGCTAGACATCGCCGCGGGGCTCGCGTGGGTGCACGAGAACATCGGTGTATTCGGCGGCGATCCCACCAACGTGATGATCTGGGGTGAGTCGGGCGGCGGGGCGAAGACCTCGTGTCTCTACGCCATGCCCGAGGCGGCCCCCTACTTCAATAAGGCCTCCATCGAGAGTGGACCCGGGGTGCGGATGTCGACGCGGGAAATGGCGGCGCGCACGACTACGATGGTTCTCGAGGAGCTGGGTCTCGCGCCGACCGAGTGGAGGAAATTGCTCGACGTGCCCGCTGCCGAGCTGCTGCGCATTCAGTCTCAGATTCCCGGCGTACCGCCGGACCGCGGCCGGCGCACGGCGAGCGATACGGACGCGCCCCCTCCGAGCGGCTTCGGCCCCGTGGTGGACGGCGTCGCGCTTCCCACGCACCCGTTCGATCCGACGGCCCCCGCCGTCTCGCGGAGCAAGCCGCTCATGGTGGGGTGGAACGAGGACGAGTACATGTTCTTCGCCTGGGAGCGGCGCGACTCCAGTTTCGTCGACCTCGACTTCGCGAGCCTGACGTCGCGACTCGAGCCGCAGTACGGTGCGGATGCGAGCACGATCGTCGAGACCTACCGGCGCGCCATGCCGGCGGCATCGGCATCGGAGATCTTCGTGGCCGTCTCCTCGATCGCGATGATGGGGCTGGGATCCATCGAGATCGCAGAGCGAAAGGCAGCACAAGGAGGCGCGCCCGCGTACCTGTACAACTTCGGATACAAGTCGGAGGTCACGCTCCCGGGAACCGACTATCCGCTGGGCACGCCGCACGCGATGGATATCGGCTTCAAATTCAACAATGAGGTTCCCGGCAGCGGCCCCGGCTTCTTCTCGGGCGGGCGGCCCGACCGCTTCGTCGCGTCGCGCAAGATGGCGGAGTTGTGGACGACCTTCGCCCGAACCGGGCGTCCGGCAGCGGTAGATGTGCCGGACTGGCCCCCGTACGATCTCGCGCGCAGACCGACGATGCGGATCGACGCTCAATGCGAGGTCATCGACGACCGGTTCGCGAAGGAGCTCGCTATGTGGAGATCGATCGGAAGGCTGTAGGTCACGGCAGACCGGATCCGCGTTCATCCGCCCATTTCCGCGCCAATCCGCGGCGTTCGTGGCGTGTTTCGCCAACGCATTGGCGCGTTTTGCTAATGACACGGCCCTCATGACAACCTAGGTTGTATCGAGCCGAAGCGATGAACTCGAGGAGCTAGACACAGCAATGATCGCCCAGTTCCGCATCTCCACCACGCTCGCGCGCAAGCTCGAGGAGCTGGGCGTGCGTCCGGCGGACGTGCTGCGCCATGCGGGTTTGCCGACGGGGTTGTTCGACCGGCAGGAGAAGATCCTGTTGAGCACCGCGGAGTTGTTCGCCCTCTACCGTGGACTCGCGCAAGCCAGCCGCGATCCGGCCATCGGGCTCAAGCTGGGGACGGAGCTCCGCATCGAGCGGTATGACCCACTCGCCATTGCCGCAGTATCGGCGCGGTCGTT
>QJVW01000014.1 GCA_003235575.1 Candidatus Eiseniibacteriota bacterium
GATGAGAAAGAAAGTGCCGAGGAGGAGGAGGATGGCACCGACGTTCTGGAGCCAGATGCCGCCGATGAGTTGTTCGAGCCGCGAGGTATCAATGGAGCGGCGCGGGGACGGCGGGGGCGCGGGGGCAGCGGTCACGGGGGCGGGATCCGGGTCGGGCGCCGGAATCGGTCTGGGCTGGGGTGGAAGTCGTGGCGCGACGGTAGGCACGGGGGCCGGCGCCGCGGGCGGTGCCGGCGCCTCACTCCCGCCAAGCCGCCCCTGCTCTAGGAGATGGATTCGCTCGCGGAGCCTGCGGATCGCTGCCCTGTTGTCTATCGTGAACGCGATCAGGAGGACGATCGCGATGAAGAACCCAAACAGCAAGTGCACTACCGATTCAAGTTCCACGGGGTCCGCCTCCGAGAACGGATCAGGATAAAGTGCGCGCGCTCCCTCCCCTCACCATCGGTACGATGCCCGTGCCGATACCGGCGTCTCGTCGCGGTCGGTCCCCGGGTTGTGGCGGTCGTTCGTGATTCTGCTGGTGCCGGCCGTGGCCTCCAACCGGAGGCCGCGTGTCGGCTGGTAGGCAATCATGGCGACAGCGCGGGATTCTTCCGCGACGACTCCCGAAAACGCTGACGCACTCACGGTCCCGCCCGTGGGCTTGTCGTAGTAGTCGCCGACGGTGCCCTCTCCCTTCTTCCGCCATTCCCCCCGCACCGTGAACTCCCACGTCGCGCCACGCTCGTAGGTCACCTCCCCCGCCAGCGCCGCCACGTCCGGCCCCAGCGCGTATCCCAGGGGGAACCCCTCGTGCGCGAAATCGTGCCCGTGGAACGCGGAGTACGTGAAGTTGTTCACCCGGGTGTACTCGATCGTCGCGCCCAGCGCGTCCGCTCCGCCGCGCATCGGCCGGCGCGCCTCGGCCCCGGCCTGGTACCCGATCATGTCCGGCTTGTAGTCGCGGCTGAACGAGATGTCGTCCACCATCAGCTCGCCCCACGCGCGCCAGCCCGGCCGGATGGACCACGCGATGTCGGCGGACCAGAGCACGTTGTTCTTCGCAAGCGCGATCCCCGTCGTGTCGCCCGGTACCGCGCCCGGCGGCGACGTCTTCGGTCGCTTCTCCCAGAACGAGTAGGGCACCAGGGGCATGAGATACAGCGGCGCCTGGCTGGTGCCGTCGAACCGCGCCAACTCCGTGAACCCGGCGGTCAGCCGCGCGCACGGGGACCATTCGACTCGATGCCCCGCGAGGTAGGTCTCCGCCCCCGGATCCAGAAGCGATACGAACCACTGCATCCGCCAGGTCCGGAACGCGGTCACTTCGGCGCGCATCATGTCGAGCGCGGGGGCGGCGTCCGAGAGGGCCAGCGTGCCGTCGCGTCCGGGGCCCCAGCGGAGCCAGGTGTGGCCCGCGAGCGCGCGCACGGGGCCCATCCGCGCCTCCACGTACGCCTCGTTCACCCACGTGTTGACGTCCACGCCCTCGACCAGCGCGTTGAACGTCCCGAAATTCGGCGTGCCGCGCCCGCCCTGGGACGCGGTCCCCGCGTAGAGGTCGGCCACCGCGACGACCGACGAATCGAACGCGGCCGAGAGGACCACGCCCGCGCGGTAATCGCGATTGATGTCGGGGCGGTTTCGCGGATCGTCGGAGTAGAGCAGGGAAAGATAGGGAGAAAGTTCCAGCGCCTCGCCGTCGTCACCCCTGGCGGAGACCAGCGGTGCCACCGCTCCGGGCGCGTCGGCATCGAGCGCGCGCCGCGCGCGGCGGTAGGCGGGATCGTCCGCGGCGTCGGGGATTTCGGCGACGAGCGCGTCCAGGAAGGCCAACGCTTCGACGCGTCGCATGGGCCGCATCGAAAGGAACGCCGGCGCCCGGTTCAGCCGAGCGGCGAGCCGTTCCAAGTCGCGATAAAGCGGATCGTCGGTGACGACCCGCTCCAGGGGAAGATATGTGGCCGCGGAGGGCGATGCCCAGGCCAAGAGCAACGCCCCCACGACCATGGCGCATCCAAGCACCCCTGCCGCGATCCCTCTCACTACTAAAGAATAGCCGGGTGGTGGGCGGCTGTCCACGGGCAGTCTCCCTGAATTGACCTGTTTCGAATCCGGTGCCACACTTCGTCTTGTGAGCGTCCATCGTCCGGCGTTTCTGTTCGTCTGCATCGAGAACTCCTGCCGCTCCCAGATCGCGGAGGGGTTCGCCCGCGCCCGGGGCGGCGACGGAATTTCTGCGCACAGCGCCGGATCGCGTCCCTCGGGGACGGTCAATCCCCGCGCCGTTCAGTTCATGGCGGAGAAGGGAATCGACATCGCGTCCCAGCGATCCACCGGTCTCGACGACCTCCCCGATCTCTGCTGGGACTACGTCGTGACCATGGGATGCGGCGATGCCTGCCCGCACCTTCCGGCGCGCCACCGGCTCGAGTGGGATCTTCCGGACCCGAAGAACCTGTCCGACGACGAGTTCCGCGCCGTTCGCGACCGGATCGAGGGCTTGGTCCACGAAATGATCAAGGCGTCCGCGAAGCGCGCGAGCCAATCGGACTGATGCCGTGGGCGCCGACGCACAACCCGCGAAACGGCTGAACCTCTTCGAGCGCTACCTCACGCTCTGGGTGGCGCTCTGCATGGTCGTCGGGGTCCTTCTCGGCAAGGCGGCGCCGGAATTCATCGGCGCGCTCCGTGACATGGAGTTCGGCGCCCATAGCCAGATCAATCTGCCGATCGCGTTCCTGATCTGGCTCATGATCTATCCGATGATGCTGAAAATCGACGTCGCCAGCATCCTCGGCGTGCGACGCCGGCCGCGAGGCATTCTGGTGACGCTCTTCGTGAACTGGGTGGTGAAGCCCTTCTCGATGGCGCTGCTGGGCTGGGTCTTCTTCAAGCATCTCTTCCTGCCGCTGATCGGCCCGGAGCTGGCGGACCAGTACGTGGCGGGCACGATCATTCTCGCCGCGGCGCCTTGCACAGCGATGGTCTTCGTCTGGTCGTACCTCACCGACGGCGACCCCGCCTATACGCTCGTCC
>QJVW01000087.1 GCA_003235575.1 Candidatus Eiseniibacteriota bacterium
CAGAACCTGGACAGGATCGAGGAGGCGATCGGGCTCAACCGCCGTGCGCTGGAACAGGACCCTCTGAGCGCGAGGTCCTACCACAATCTCGGGGGCGCGCTCCAAACCTCGGGTCGCTTCGGTGAGGCGGAGGCTGCGTATCGGAAGTCGCTGGAGCTTGCTCCTCAGGCAAGCGCGACGCGCGGGCTCCTCTCCCTGGCCCTCCTCGCGCTGAACCGCAGCTCGGAGGCGCTGGCTGAGGCGAGTCGGGAGCCGGATGAGGCCTGGCGCTCCTGGGCGCTGGCGATCATCCACCATAGCCTGGGTCACGTGGCGGAGTCGGATTCGGCGCTCGAGGAGTTGATCGAGAAGTACTCGGAAGATTCGGCGTACCAGATCGCCGAGGTCTACGCGGTACGTGGGGAGGCTGACCGTGCCTTCGAGTGGCTGGACCGCGCGTATTCGCAGCGAGACGGCGGACTCACCGGGACGAAGGCCAGTCCGCGCCTCCGCTCCCTCCACCACGACCCGCGCTGGGGTCCGTTCCTAAGGAAGATGGGCCTAGACGCGGCATGAGGTAGCGCCAGGGCCGCGTCGGCGGGGGGGTGAACCCGGAGGAAGCCTGCAAGCCGTAGCGAGGCGAAGCCGAGCGCAGGCGCCGCACAGCGACCGGAGGGTTCATCCCCCCGCCGACTCCCCAGAGACCACGCACGACACACGACAGGTGAACGTCTCCGGCGCCTCGCTAGGGGTCCCCGCGCCGACATCACCGGGCAAAACAAAGCGGCCGCGGAGCCGAAGCCCCGCGGCCGCTGTTCTGCTTTGTTCGGTGGTGACTGCTTACTTCGCCATCACCATCTTGACGACGTCGGACGTGACTTCCACGCCCTTGTCATCACGCACGCTGGCCTTCGCGAAGTAGACGCCCGTCGGAGCCTTGCCGCGCACCGAGGAGCCGTCCCACGACGCTTCGTGCGAGCCGGCGCCGTAGTAGCCGTTCGCGATGGTCTTCACGAGCTCGCCGCGGACGTTGTAGATCCGGACGTTCACGTGTCCCGCCTTCGCCGTGGCGAAGCGGATCTTGGTGACCGGGTTGAACGGGTTCGGCGAATTCTGCTCCATCCGAACCGCCTGGCCGGAGAGGCTGTTCGCGGCGAGGCGCAGGTACCCGAAGCCGCTGAACTGACGGCCCTTGGTCGCCGAGTACGCCGTCACCTGGCACGGCACGAGCTGGTTGACGAGGCCGAGCGCGACGAGGCGCGCTTCGATCGTCTTCCGCGACATGTTCATGTCGAACCCGCCGCCCGGACGATTGTCGATCGTTCCGGCGAACGTGGCACCGGGGATTCCAGGCGCCGTCAGGCCGAGGAAGGTCGGGCCGACCACGACCGTCCGGCGATTCTTGACGAACTCACCGGGGCCCTGCAGAACGTTGTTCTCAGGGAAGTCCACGTGGTCCATGTACCCGGCTGCCTTCGTTTCCGGCGGCATGGTCACGGTGACCACCAGGTTGTTGCCGTTGCTGCCCAGGTTGAGCGTGGTGGGCGAGATGCTGACACCGATCGGCAACGCAGGGGCGCAAGCGACCGCGCTACCGCGATGGATCGTCGGGACGCCGCCGCCGAAGCCGCCGGTCGTCGTCATCAGGAACAGATTGTACGGAAGGCCGTCGACCGTCGTGTTCGTAAGCTGCGAGACGTCCGGATCGGCATCGCCGAGGTTGTCGAGGAAGATGTCGCACTTCGACTGCGAAGCGAGATCCAGCTTCCAGATATCCGCGTTCTGGTTGATGTCTTCGCCCTGCGGAGCGTCGTAGTAGATCGAGGCGCCGTCAGGTGACCAGCTCGGATTGTTGTGCGAAATGTTCGCGAAATTGGTCTCGGCGAGGTACACGCTGCTGTCGTCGAGATCGATGATTTCGAGAACGTTGCGGCCGAACTTGTTCGTCACGTAGCAGATCTGGTTGCCAGGTCCCCACGCAGGGTTCGTCTCGGACTTCGCATCGTCCATCGTGCGGCGAACCGGCGCGCCGACGATCCCGTTCGCCGCGTCCACATCGATCGTGTAGATGTCGTTCGAGATGCCGGTAGCGTTGCTGGAGTAGGCGATCGCGTCGCCCGCGAGGCTCCAGGAGGGGCTACGGACGATCGTGCCCGGGACGTTCGCCACGACCAGCAGCGGGGCGCCAACAGGCGTGGCTGCAGTCACGAGGTTACTGGAGACCATGTACTCCTGGACCCAGATCGACGACTCGGTAAGCGAACCGTTGCCCTTGACGTACGCGAGGTACTTGCCGTCCGGGCTCCAGTCGGGGTCAAGATAGGAAATCACCGCCGCCGGGTCCACGAGCAGAACCCGACGCGCGACGCCTTCGATGTCGCCGGTGCGGAAGCCGATCTGGTCCTGATTCCGGCTGAGCCAGATCGAACGCACGGTCTCGCTGCCGACGACGGTGCTACGCGTGGAAAACGCGAACTGCAGATCCACGAGTGCATGGCCGCCCGTCGAGAACGTCACTCCGGGGCGCAATGCAGGCTGCTCGGTCCCGTTCGCGAGTCCCGTCTGATACGGCCCTCCGTTGGTAATCACATCCCAGACCCCACGGAGGCCTGCGGACGCATGTACCGGCACGAGCGCCATGACGAGCGCAAGCAGCGCGGTCACACTTAGCAGTTTCTTCATTCCTTCATCTCCTCTCTAACGCGGGTAAAAGCGAGAAGACACTTCAAGAGGATAAGGTAGACGACAGTCTGAGCCTGATCACCTCCTTAATTAATCAGCCTTCTTTGGGGCTCTAACATGAAGTAATCATACGCAATCGGGAACGACTGCTCCCGTTTTTATGCTCTGAATAGTATACCGATCCAACCGCCGAAGTGTCAAGCAGTTTTTGGAACTTACGGGCGACACCGAAACCCAAAAATGCCTTGACACACCACCACTTGGACCATAATCTGCCGCCAGGGTCAGGCCCCGGCTTCCTCGGTCGGGAGCCAGTCTGGCCGGGCTGCCTCAATTCCCTGGCCCAGGAACCCCCCCATCTTTGGAAAACCGAAGCATTCCGCGACGGCGCAGAGCCGGTGCCGCGCAGGTACAAGGGGACGTTAATGTCTTTGGCATCAAGAGTTTGTAAGGTTTTCACCGGTCTCGTGATCCTGCTCAGTACCGCAAATTCACCCCTTTGGGCCCAGTCCCCCGGCCTTCGGTCTCCGACCGATGTAAGGGGATTTTACACCACAGTGCCCTCAAACCCATTCGGAAATGCGACCGGTAATTTCACGTTCATCGTCTGGAAGGGCGACAGCACCGAGGCGGATTCGACCTGGGGGGGCTACCGGGTTCGCAGGACCGTCTTCGGGATCAGCAGTCAGCCGTTCGAAGTCCTGGGGCAGTGGAAGGCCCGGGACATCCAGGGGCCGCTCTGCTGGCAGGAGGTGCAGCCCTGCTTCCCGGCGACATTCCGATTCACGGGTTCCGGCATCTTCTTTCACGGGTTCCGGCAAAACCAGCTCCCTGACGGCAGCTACATCATCGACTATCCGCCGGGGGCGCCCCAGGACACGTGCTCCAATTGCTGGGTCTTCGCCGACGGGGCGAGCCTGGCTGGATTCCGGCATCAGTACGCGGTAACGGCGATCGACACGTTGGTCCAGGTGAACTCCGGCTTCTACGAGACGCCGATCGACTCGAGCGAGATCGTGAGCATTCTCCCCGGATCCGCGCCGCCCGACGACTTGGAGCGGATCGCGGTCGTGCCCAATCCGTATCGGGTGAGGGCCGAGTGGGATCCCACCCCGGGGCAGCACGAGATCCACTTCATCCGTGTGCCACACGAGTCGACCATCCGGATCTTCACGGCCAGCGGGGAGCTGATGCGCACCCTGAAGTCGAATCAGTACTCCAGTCCCGGGGGCTTGACCGGGGACGTGGCTTGGGATCTACGAAACGAGCGCGGGCGTGGAGCCGTGTCCGGGATCTACCTGTACCAGGTCGAGACCGCCGACGGCCGCACCCGCAAAGGGAAGTTCGTCATCATCAAGTAGCCCGCCGCGATCCATGCGCGGCGGTTCGGAGGACGTCATGAATCCGCAAACCGTCGCTCCCGCCGGCGCCGCCACCCGCGGCCAGGCGGACGAAACCGCCACACGCGCCTATCTCAATATCATCGGGGGCAAGGCGGTTCCCGCGCGTTCCAGCAAGACGTTCGAGAACCGAAATCCCGCGCGCCCGGACGACCTGGTCGGCACCTTTCCGCTTTCGGCCGCCGAGGACGTCTCGGACGCAGTCGCCGCGGCGGCGAAGGCGTACGAGAGCTGGCGCCTGGTAACCGCGCCCCGCAGGGCCGAGATCATCGTGCGCGCCGCGGAGATCCTCCGCGACCGGAAAGAGCAGCTGGCGCGAACGATGACCCGCGAAATGGGGAAGGTGCTGGCGGAAACCCGTGGCGACGTGCAGGAGGCCATCGATATGGCCTACTACATCGGCGCCGAGGGCCGCCGCCTCTTCGGCGTGACGGTGCCGTCCGAGCTTCCGAACAAGATGGCGATGTCCATTCGCCAGCCCCTTGGCGTCTGCGGCTTGATCACGCCGTGGAACTTCCCGATGGCGATTCCCTCCTGGAAGATCTTCCCCGCGCTGGTCGGGGGGAACACGGTCGTCATCAAGCCGGCCACCGACACGCCCGCGTCCGCGCACCTGCTCGTCGAGGCCTTGGCCGAGGCGGGGTTGCCCGACGGCGTGGTGAACGTCGTCCACGGGTCCGGCGGCGCGGTCGGCGTGCCCATCGTGATGCACCCCGACGTCAAGATGATCTCCTTCACCGGTTCCTCGGAAGTCGGCAAGGACATCGCGGCGCGCTGCGCCCCGAGCCTGAAGCGTCTCTCGCTGGAGCTGGGCGGCAAGAACGCCCAAATCGTGATGGACGACGCGGACCTGGACCTCGCGCTCGAGGGGGTTCTCTGGGGGGCGTTCGGGACGACGGGACAGCGTTGCACCGCGACCAGCCGACTGATCGTGACGAAGGGCGTTCGGGAAGCGCTCCTGCCCCGCCTGGTGGACCGCGCGATGAAGCTTCGCTTGGGCGACGGACTCGATGCGGCGGTGGACGTCGGACCGGTCGTGAACACCAAGGCGCGCGACGGGATCCATGCGTACGTGGAAATCGGCAAGAAGGAGGGCGCGAAGCTCCTGTGCGGGGGGTCGTTCGCGGAAGAAGGGAGCCTGAAGGCCGGCTCGTTCTACCACCCGACCATCTTCGATCAGGTCACGCCCAAGATGCGCATCGCCCGCGAAGAGATCTTCGGACCCGTGCTCGCCGTGCTCACCGTCTCGTCCCTGGACGAGGCCGTCCGCGTCTTGAACGACACGCCGTACGGGCTGTCCTCTTCGATCTACACGCGGGACGTGAACGCGGCGATGCGCGCGGTTCGGGACATCGAGGCCGGCATCACCTACGTCAACGGCCCGACCATCGGCGCCGAAGTTCAGCTTCCGTTCGGAGGCGTGAAGGAGACCGGTAACGGACACCGCGAGGGCGGCCCGACCGTGATCGACGCCTTCACCGAGTGGAAATCGGTCTACATCGACTATTCGGGCAAGCTGCAAAAAGCCCAGATCGACCGCTAGCCGTCACCGTGCCTCAGTCCGCGTCCGAGGCGGATGGCTCCGCCGCGCTGGTGCCTGATCCGACCTCGGTCGTGGAGCCGGGCGTGACCCCGTCCCCGCTGGTCGAGGTGCTACGCGAGGGCCACGTCGAGAGCCTCCATCGCGGCCACGTCGCCGTCGTCGACGCGACCGGCCGACTCCTCGCGTGGGCCGGCGATCCGCGGATTTGGGTCTATCCGCGCTCGGCGTTCAAGCCCTTCCAGGCGCTTCCGTTCGTCGAATCCGGCGCCTATGCCGCGACCGGCCTCGGCACCGACGCGCTCGCGCTCGCGTGCGGCTCCCACGGCGGAACCGATGCGCACGCGGCGTTGGCCGGCCGGATGCTCGAACGGGCGGAACTCGGGCCCGACGCGCTCGCCTGCGGCACCCACACGCCGTTCGACCGAGCAACGGCCGACGCGCTCCGGGCGCGCGGCGAATCGCCGGGACCGCTTCGGCACAATTGCAGCGGCAAGCATGCCGGGATGCTCCTTTTGGCCCGCTTCCTCGGCGCGCCCGTTTCGGGGTACACCGATAGGGCGCACCCGGTACAGCGGCAGATCCTGGAACGATTCGAAACGCTGGTGCGCGAGCCACTCCCGGATGGCGAGCCGTCCATCGACGGCTGTGGAGCGCCGAATCCGCGCGTTCCGCTGGCCACGCTTGCCTACGCCTTCGCACTCTTGGGGCGGGGATGTGACGCCGCCGGTACCGACGTGCCCGCCCTGTCGGCGCTTCGGGATGCCATGCGGCTCCATCCGGAACTGGTGGCGGCGGAGGGGCTCCTCGACACGACGCTGATGCGCGCGCTGCCGGGGTACGTCACGAAGATCGGCGCGGAAGCCGTGCACGCGATCGCCGTTCCGGATCGCGGGTGGGGCATCGCGCTCAAAGTTGAGGACGGCGCGGAGCGAGCGCTTGGCCCCGCCACCGTTTCCGTATTGCAAGCGCTCGGCCTGAGCGACGTCGGAGATCTGGAACGCTTCGGGGCTTTCGCGGGGGCGACACTTCGAAATCACGCCGGCCTGGCGGTCGGCGCCATCCGAGGCGTGGCGCGCCTCGATCGGGAGCAAGCATGAGCACGACGGTTGCATCTCCCACGCAGGTGAAGTGGGTCTACTTTTTTGGAGAGGGACGGGCGGAAGGGAACGCCCGGATGAGGGACGTGCTGGGCGGCAAGGGCGCGGGGTTGGCGGAAATGACGAGCGCCGGCATTCCCGTGCCCCCGGGATACACCATCACCACGGAGGCCTGCCGCAAGTACTACGAGGCCGGCGGCCGTCTTCTCGACTCGATCGTGGAGGAGGAGGACGACGCCCTGCGCCGCTTGGAGAGCCTGCTGGGACGCAGGCTCGGCGACGCGGCGAATCCACTCCTGCTCTCGGTCCGCTCGGGATCGCCGCTTTCGATGCCGGGCATGATGGACACCGTGCTGAACCTGGGCCTGAACGACGTCACCGTCGCGAGCCTCGCCAAGCGGAGCGGCAACCCGCGTTTCGCGTACGACTCCTACCGGCGCTTCATCCAAATGTACGGCGACGTCGTGCTCGGCGTTCCGCGGGTGCGGCTCGAGGCGGAGTTGACCCGGCTGAAGCAGCGCCGCCGCGCCGCGAGCGACGTCGATCTGGATGCCGACGATCTTCGCCTTCTGTCGGAACGGTTCCTCGCCATGGTGGAGCGCGAAACGGGGAAGGCCTTCCCGCAAAACGCCCGCGAGCAGTTGTCGGGCGCCCGCGACGCCGTCTTCCGCTCCTGGCACAACGATCGCGCCGCCCACTACCGCCGACTGAACGGCATTCCGGATCACCTCGGCACCGCCGTCAACGTCCAGGCGATGGTGTTCGGCAACCTGGGGGAGAACTCCGCCACCGGCGTGGGGTTCACTCGCGATCCGGGCACCGGCGACGCGCGGTTCTACGGGGAATACCTCCGCAACGCGCAGGGCGAGGACGTGGTCGCCGGCATCCGGACGCCGCGTCCGATCGCGGAATTGGAGGCGGACATGCCCGAGGTCTACGCGCAGCTGCGCGAAATCACCGCGCGGCTGGAGCGTCACTACCGGGACGTCCAGGACTTCGAATTCACCGTGGAGGAGGGGCGCCTCTTCATGCTGCAGACCCGCCGCGGCCAGCGCACCGGAATCGCCGCCGTGCGGATCGCCGCGGACATGGTCGACGAGGGGCTGATCACCAAGCGCGAGGCGATCGAGCGGGTCGAACCGGATCACCTCGATCAGGTGCTCCATCCGGTGCTCGACGCCAAGGAACGGCGCCGGCACGAGGTGCTGGGTCAGGGCCTGCCGGCCTCGCCCGGCGCGGCGGCGGGGCGGCTGGTCTTCACGTCCGAGGAAGCCGTCGCCCGGGGGAAGAGCGAACGGGTGATCCTGGTGCGCGCCGAGACGTCCCCGGACGACATCGCCGGCATGGACGCGGCGCGCGGCATCCTGACCGCCACCGGCGGCATGACCTCCCACGCCGCAGTCGTCGCGCGGGGGATGGGCAAGTGCTGCATCGTGGGTTGTTCAGGTCTGGTCCTCGACGAACGAAAGCGGACCGCGCGCCTCGGCGCCCGGGTCCTGAAGGAAGGGGAGTTCATATCCCTCGACGGATCGACCGGCGAGGTGATCCTGGGCGACGTTCCGACCTCCGATAGCGAGGTCGTGCGCGTGCTGACCGGGAAGTTGAAGCCGGAGAAGGCGCCGCTCTACCAGCGTTTCGAAAGCCTCATGTCCTGGTGCGACGAGGTGCGACGGCTTCGCGTCCGCGCGAACGCCGACGTTCCCCGCGATGCGTCCGTCGCCCGCGCGCTCGGCGCCGAGGGGATCGGGCTTTGCCGTACCGAGCATATGTTCTTCGCGGCCGATCGCATTCCGCACGTCGTGACCATGATCCTCAACGCCCAGCAGGCCCGTGAGGCGTCGCTGAAGATCGAGGCGTTGGAAGGCGAACTGGGCGCGGCGGGACGCTCCGATCGCCCCGCGGTGCGCCAGGCGCTTCAGCGCGCGCGCGCGGAAGGCAAGCAGCCGATCGCGGCGTTCCAGGGGGCGCTGGCGAAGCTGCTCCCGCTCCAGCGGGCCGATTTCAAGGGACTGTTCCTCGCCATGGACGGGCGTCCCGTGACGATCCGCACGCTCGACCCTCCCTTGCACGAGTTCCTGCCGAAGCGCGATGAGCTGATGCGCGAGATCGCGGCGCTGGGACGCGGCGCGAAAGGAAAGGCGGGACGCGCGCGGCTCGAGCGGACGTTGGCGAAATCGGAGGAACTCCACGAATTCAATCCGATGCTCGGGTTCCGGGGGTGCCGCCTGGGACTGCTCCACCCCGAGATCACCAGGATGCAGGCG
Organism: Candidatus Eiseniibacteriota bacterium; assembly: GCA_003235575.1. Lineage (GTDB taxonomy): Bacteria > Eisenbacteria > RBG-16-71-46 > SZUA-252 > SZUA-252 > SZUA-252. The sequence continues at coordinate 8,966 of QJVW01000087.1, forward strand.
CGCGCCATCTTCGAGGCGGCCGCCAGCGTCGCCAAGGCCGGGAAGGAAGTCCGTCCCGAGATCATGGTGCCCTTGGTCGGGGATCCCGAGGAGTTGCGGCGGCAGCGCGCCGTCATCGAGTCCGTCGCCGCGGACGTGGCGAAGCGGTTGAAGGTCTCCGTGCCGTACACGATCGGAACGATGATCGAGGTGCCGCGCGCGGCCGTGCTGGCCGACGAGATCGCGGAACACGCCGACTTCTTCTCGTACGGCACGAACGATCTAACCCAGATGACCTTCGCCTACTCGCGCGACGATTCGGGCCGATTCCTGCCCGAGTACGTGCGATCCGGGATTCTTCCGGCCGACCCGTTCGTGTCCCTCGATACGCGAGGCGTCGGCGTATTGATTCAGCGGTCCGCCTTCGCCGGCCGCCGCGCCAAGCCGGGTCTCAAGGTGGGAATCTGCGGGGAGCACGGAGGCGATCCGGCATCGATTCAGTTCTTCGAGCAGACCGGCCTCGACTACGTCTCGTGCAGCCCCTTCCGCGTCCCGATCGCGCGGCTCGCCGCCGCGCGGGCCGCGCTGCGGCGATCGTAGCGGGGGCGCGCCTCCGGACGCGCGGGCTGGTGGTCCTCCCGTGAGCGACGCCGCTCCGCGGATCGCCGCCGTGAT
>QJVW01000034.1 GCA_003235575.1 Candidatus Eiseniibacteriota bacterium
GGCACGGCGATGAATCCCGCGGCGAGCGTCCCGGCGACGGCCCCCGCCGTATTGACGGCGTAGAGACGCGCCACCGACGCCGCCGATTCCCGCGGCCAGCGGCGAGCGGCATCTTCCACGACGAGGGGGAGCGTGGCGCCCATCGCGACCGTGGGAATCATCATTCCGAGGAAGAGGAGCGCGAAGCGAATCCCGTGAAACAGCAGCCCCGGTCCTCCGAGCGCGTCGTAGAGACTGGAGAACACGGGCCGCGCGAGCTGGTAGGCGAACGGCGAGGCGATGGCCAGGATCCCGATCGCGGCCTCCAGCGCCGCGTACCCCCCGACGGGGTTGCGCAGGAGGCGCGCCCGCCTCCCCGAGAGGACGGCGCCCAGCCCCAGGCCGCCGAGGAACGCCGCCACCACCGTGGCGACGCCATGCACGGAATTCCCCAGCAGCAGCGAAAGATACTTCGACCAAACCACTTCCAGGGCAAGCCCTGCCGCGCCCGAGAAGAAGAAGCAGATCGGGACGATGAAGCGGGCCGGGAGGCGATGGTTCATGGGGTCGGTCATGATCTAGGGGTAGCCCCGCGGGGCCGAGTTATGGTATAATGAACCTCTTCGCATGGCGACCTCTACGTGTCGGAGCGCTCTCCTGAGGGCGCTCTTCTTCTGTGTCGCGGCAGCCGCCGCGCCATGCTTCGCGGCCTCCCCGCCGCCGGTAGTGGACGAACCCGTCCGCGTACACGGCACGGTGCGGGAGGAATTCCCCGTGATCACAACGCCGTCTCCAACGGGCGGCTCCCGCGCCCGCCGCCCCCATCTCGGCCCCCCACCGCTCGAGGAAGTCGTCGTCTTCGAGGACAGCCTCGACGGTAGGCCCCTGGATGACGAAGCGGGCTGGAGCCACTACGACGCCTCGGGCGAGGAGACCGCCTGGCACATCGACAGCCTCCTGACGTGCAGCCAGGGAAAAGTGTGGTGGTGCGGCAAGGTGGACTCGTCCTGGGTCAACGACTCGAATTTCGCGGGGTACGGCAATTCCTGGACGCATTATCTGGAGAATTCCGTGCGGCTCGACACGATTCCGGCGGGGACGAACGCCGTGTTCAGCTTCCGCCACAAGATGAACGTCGAGAAGAACTTCGATTACGGCACCCTCGAGGTGCTCGACCTCTTCTACGGCTGGACCGAACTGGCGTCGTTCACCGGTAAGATACCCAAGAACGCTTCCTGCGACACGGTCAGCGTCACGCTACCCGATTCCATTCGCGTTCAGTACTACCAGGACCCGGGGAACCCGCTTTCGGTGCCGTTCCGGTTCGGCTTCGTCTCCGACATCGGCTATTCGTCCGCGGACGGTCTCTACGACGGGGACGGCTGGTACCTCGACAACATCACCGTGCGCGCCGGCTCCCAGATCCGGTTTCTCGATACCGCCGAAAACGGCCCGGGCACGTGGCAGACGACGCTGCTGCCGCCGGTGGGGGACTACTTCGCCCTCGCCAACAACGTCGTGACCGAGGACGTGTGCACCGAGAACCGAACGAACGTGTGGGTCGACTGGGATACCGTGATCCAGTCGCTGGTGCCGCGGCTGGACAACCTGCTCAACACGCCCCCGGTGGACGTCCAACAGTCCGACCGCGTGGTGGTGAATTTCGACGTCTACCGAAATCTGCCGTTGAACGGTTGCTACTACTACCACCTGAACTATCGGTACAAGAACGTGGGCGATCCCGACTGGAGTGATTGGATCGACCCGACGCGCCTCCTCTACTACGGCGCGACGAAGGATTGGGCGCGGCAGAAGGTTCTCCTGCCCGGAGCTTCCGGCAAGGACTCCGTCCAGGTGCAATTGGGCGTGAAGGACTACGGGCAGATCTACTGCGAAGGCTCGCAGTCGTCGTACGGCATCTACACCTTCTTCGACAACGTGGCGATCGGCATCACCTCCGTCACGCCGCCGATCCTGGTCCAGCGCGACCTCGACCTCTTCCAGGACACGTTCGCGACGACGGCGTTCTATAACGACGACAACATCAATACGGCGCTCGGAGACAGCGCGGTCGTGCAGGTCGGCGCCGCACGCGGCTACAAGAGCGGCTTCATGCACTATCGGACGAACGGAGGGTCGTTCCAGGCCGTACCGCTAGCGCAATCGACCCTGGCGCTCCCGACGTTCTGGTACGCCGACGTGCCTCCCGGCGACTATCCATCGAACACCAGACTCGAGTACTACTTCGCGGTGACGGACAGTCAGGATGTCACGTCGACGCTTCCGGCGGGCGCGATCGACGACCAGGAATACTTCACCATGTCCGTCCTGCCGCTGAAGACGGCGACGAACCCCTCGCTGGCCTGCTTCGACAGCCTGGCCTCCATCCTCTTCGTGAACAACTTCGCGCGCCGCGAGGCGCGGCCGCAGTTCGCCGACGCCCTGACGGCGCTCGGGTACAAGTTCGACACGTGGAACGTGAACGGCTCGTCGAGCCTCGTCGGGAACACGCCGGGCGGTTCGACCGTGGGCGACTTCTACACGTGGCCGGCGACGTCGGTCAATTCGCTTCTTCAGTACGATACGATCATCTGGCATTCGGGAAACCTGAGCGTCGAGCCGATCCGTCCCGAGGACCAGGCCGTCATTCAGTCATGGATCCAGCAGGCGGGTAAGGACCGAAACTTCCTGATCAGCGGCGACGACGTCGCCAGCGCACTGCAGGCCGGAGACAACTACAACGGCTTCCTGGGCTACACGTGCGGCGTGGCTTGGCTCCGTGATCTCTGGGAGAACTTCCCACAGGATTCGCTGGTGCCCTTGGTGACGGGCGTCGCCGGCTCACCGTCCGGGGGGCGGTTCATGCACGCGGATGCCGGCTGTCCCTTGATCGACGACTTCGATCTGATCACGACGTCTCCCACCGCTCCGATCTACGGCAAGTCCGGCGTCTATCTCCGGTACCCCAACGGCTATCCCGCGGGCACGCGCTACGCGACGAAATACACCGCCACGGGCTCGGATAGCGCCCGCGTGATCTTCATGCCGTTCTCGTTCAACAACATCCAAGAGGGTGGGGAGCGGATTCAGTTGCTGCAGAAAACCATGGCCGACTACTTCGGGGTACAGCCCTGCTACGACGCCACCGCGGTCGAGGAGGACCCCACGGCGCCCGCGCCCGCCGTGCCGAACCGGCTCTACCAAAACGCGCCGAACCCGTTCAACCCCGAGACGACGATTCGCTACTCCGTCGCATCGCCCGGGCGGGTGACCATTCGCATCTTCGACGCGGCGGGCCGCCTGGTGCGAACCCTCGTCGATCAGCCCGAGACCGTCGGATCCCACACGGTCCGATGGAACGCCACCGACAACTCGGGGCGCCGACTGGGCAGCGGGGTGTACTTCTACGAGATCCAGACCGCCTCGGGATTCCGCGCCGCGCGAAAGCTCGTCCTGTTGAAGTAGTTGGTGCCGTCGCCCTTGGAGTAGCATGGAGGGCATGATGCCGCTGCGCGCCCGCGGGGCCGTCCTCGCCGCCTCGCTCCTGCTCTTCGCCGCCGCCCCCCGTGCGTCCGCCGCCACGGCCCCGTCGCCCGAACCCCCTCCGGTCCCGGAGCGGGGCGTGGTTCGCCAGGAATATCCCGTTCCGTCCACGCTCCCCCCGTCGAACGGCTCGCGCACCCGGCGTCCCCATCGCGTCCCGCCGCCCCTCGAGGAAGTCGTCGTGTTCGAGGACAGTCTCGAGGGACGCCCCCTGGACGACGAGGGTGGGTGGACGCACCGCGACGCCTCCGGCGAACCGACGGCGTGGCACATCGACAGCCTCCTGACCTGCTCGCAGGGAAACGTGTGGTGGTGCGGCCGTGTCGACTCCTCGTGGGTGTACGACTCCAATCGCGCCGGGTACGGGAATTCCTGGACGCATTACCTGGAGAACTCCGTCCGGCTCGACACGATTCCGGCCGGCACGACCGCGCGGATCGGGTTCCGTCACCGGCTGGACGTCGAGAAGAACTACGACTACGTCACCGTGGAGGTGCTGGACCTCGGCTACGGGTGGCTGCCGCTGGCCGACTTCACGGGCAGGGTGCCGACGCACAGCGGCTGCGATACGGCGAGCGTCATCATCCCGGATTCCATACGCGTGCAGTACTACGCGGATCCCGAGAATCCGCTGCCCGTCCCCTTCCGCTTCGCCTTCACCTCGGACATCGGATACTCCTCCGCGGACGGTCTCTACGACGGCGACGGCTGGTACCTCGACAACATCAGCGTTACGGCCGGACCCCAGGTCCGCTTCCTCGACGACGCCGAGCACGGTCCGGGAAACTGGCTTCCGACGGTTCTTCCGCCCGTCGGCGACTTCTTCGCGCTCGCGAACAATGTCGTGACCGAAGACATCTGCACCATCAACCGGACGAATGTCTGGGTCGATTGGGACCCGGTGCTGCAAACCCTCGTGCCCCGGCTCGACAACCTGCTCGACACGCCCGCCGTGGACGTCGAACGATCCGACCGCGTGGTCGTGAATTTCGACGTCTACCGCAACCTCCCGCTCAACGGCTGCTACTACTACCACCTGAACTACCGATACCGGAACGCCGGCGACGACGGATGGAGCGACTGGATCGATCCGACACGACTGATCTACTACGGCGCGACCAAGGATTGGGCGCGGCAAAAGGTCGTATTGCCCGGCGCCTCGGGAAAGGATTCGGTCCAGGTTCAATTGGGCGTGAAGGACTACGGTCCGATCTACTGCGGCGGCACGCAGTCCTCGAGCGGCATCTCGACCTTCTTCGACAACATCGCGATCGGCATCACCGCGACCACGCCGCCGATCCTGGTCCAGCGCGACCTCGATCTGTTCCAGGACACGTTCGAGACGCAGGCGTTCTGGAACGACGACAACATCAACACGCCGCTCGGGGACAGCGCCGTCGTCCAGGTGAGCGTTCCGCGGGGCTATAAGAGCGGCTTCCTGCACTACCGGCTGAACGGAGGCTCCTTCCAGGCCGTGCCGCTCACGGTTTCCTCGCCCGCGCTCTCAACATTCCGGTACGCGGATCTGCCCGCCGGGAACTACCCGTCGAACACCAAGCTCGACTACTACTTCGCGGTGACCGACAGCCTGGATGCCACCACCACGCTGCCCGCCGGCGCACTGGACGACCTGGATTACTTTTCCATGTCGGTGCTGCCGCTGAAGACCCCCACGAACCCGGTGCGTTCCTGTTTCGACAGCCTGGCGTCGATTCTGTTCGTGAACAACTTCGCGGGTCGCGAACCGAAGCCCTACATCGCCGAGGCGATGACCGCGCTGGGATACAAGTTCGATACGTGGAACGTCAAGGGGCCCTCGAGTCTGATCGGGAACACGCCGGCGGGTTCGACGCCGGGCGGGATCTATCATTGGCCCGCCACGCAGGTGAACACGTTGCTTCAGTATCAGGCGATCATCTGGCATTCGGGCAATCTGAGCGCCCGCCCGATCCGTCAAGAGGATCAGGCCATGCTGCAATCCTGGATTCAGCAGCCGGGGGCGGACCGAAACCTCTGGGTCATCGGCGATGACGTCGCAAGCGCGCTACAGTTCGGCGACGACTACAACGGATTCCTATCCTTCACGATGGGGGGGCGCTGGATTCGCGATCTGTGGGAGAACTTCCCCCAGGACTCCCTGCACCCGGTCGTCACGGGCTTCGGCGGATCGCCGACGGCCGGCCGCTACATGCACGTCGACGCCGGCTGCCCGCTGATCGACGACTTCGATCTCATCGCGACCTCGTTCAGCGCCGCCATCAACGGCAAGGTGGGCCTCTACCTCGCCTACCCGAACACGTTCGGCGCGGCCACGCGCTACGCGACGAAGTACAGCGGCATCGGGTCCGACAGCGCTCGGGCGGTTCTGATGGGGTTTTCCTTCAACAACATCGAGGAGGGAGGCGAGCGCATCCAACTCATGTCCGGCACGATGTCCGACTATTTCGGCATCGCGCCATGCTACGACCCCGTGGCGGTCGAGCACGACGGACCGGCGTCGGTTGCGCCGATCCCGAACCGCCTGTACCAGAACGCGCCCAATCCGTTCAATCCGGAAACAAGCATCCGGTACTCCGTCGCGACGCCGGGCCAGGTGCGGATCCGGATCTTCAACGCGGCGGGCGGCCTCGTGCGCACGCTGGTCGATCGGGCCGAGACGGCCGGACCGCACGCGGTTCGCTGGGACGCGACCGACGACGCGGGACGGCGCTTGGGCAGCGGCGTCTATTTCTACGCGATCGAGACGACCTCCGGGTTCCGCGCCGCGCGGAAACTGGTGCTGTTGAAATAGACGCCGCGACACGGTGCCCGGCGCGGCCGGCGCCTAGTCCAACGTGACGTCGACTTCGCCCGCCCCCAGGTTCACCTCGATGCCCGCGTCACCCCGTCCATCGCTCCAGCGAATGGGTCCGCCGAGGACGCGAGCGTACTCCCGGGTCTTGCCGCCCTGGCGAATCAGGGCCTCTCCCACCGCCAGATTGACCTCCACGTCCCGGACGACGCGCTCGGGCATGCGCACGTTGATCTCGCCCGCGCCCATGTCGATCGTGACGTCGCGGCGAAGCCCCGCGATGTCCACGTCGCCGGCGCCGACGTTGAGATCCAGCGAGAGCGAGCGTGGCACCTGAACGATGACGCGGATTTCCGAATCGTGGCCGTGGGATCGACCATGTCGTCCCCGATGACCCCAATCCCCGTCATCGTCCCCTTCGTCGAACTCGATATTGAGGCCGGCGTGCATCTTCGCCATCTTGAGCTTCACCCGAAGGGCATGGCCGCGGCGCGATGCCTCGAGCCGCATGTCCTCGAGGAACTCATCGCAGTGGCGATCGCGTTCGCACGTCGCCTCGACGCGGATACGAACCGGACCGCTGTCCACGCCCTCGATCTTCAGGTCGCCGTACGGGATGTCGAACTCGAAGTGGTCCGCCTTTTCCAGATCGTAGGATTCGGTCAGCACGCGCGACGCCGCATGGGCGGGACGTACGAGCAGCGCCATCGCCAGCACCGCGGCAACGAATCCCAGCGTGGCGATGAGGGCAAGCGGGGGTACGTGTTTCCGGATCTCGGCCAAGGTCAACCGTCGCCGGTTGCCGGCCGGATGATGATGGGACATGTGACACCTCCGTTCGTGGCGGGAGAACACTCCCCCTACGCCGCGACGCGGGCGCCGGTTTCGCTCGATCGGTTTTCGGTGCGCCAGGGTGGGTGGTGAGGCGGGGTCGGGAGGGGGCGCCGCGGTGGTAACCGCTGGCCCGCCGCCGAGTTCTACCGGCGGCGCCTACGCGTGGATGACGCGGCCGCCGACCGCGAGGGCGGCTTCCTTCATGGCCTCGGCGAGGGTGGGATGGGCGTGTGACGCCCGTGCCATATCCTCCGCGCTGGCGCCGAACTCGATCGCCACGGCGGCTTCGGCGATGAGATCGCCGGCCCTGGGTCCGAGCACGTGGACCCCCAGGACACGGTCCGTCTTCTCGTCCGCCAGGATCTTCACGCGGCCATCCGTCTCGCCCAGCGCCTTCGCGCGGCCGTTCGCGCGAAAGAAGAAGACACCCTTCTTGTAGGCGATGCCGGCGTTCTTGAGGTCGTCCTCGGATTTGCCGACCGACGCGATCTCCGGGTGCGTATAGACGATGCCGGGAATCGCGTCGTAGTTCACGTGCCCGTAGCCGGTCGCGATCCCCTCGACGCACGCGATTCCTTCCTCCTCCGCCTTGTGCGCCAGCATCGCCCCGCCGATCACGTCGCCGATCGCGTAGATGCCGGGGACCGACGTGGCGTAGTGCGCGTCGACGGCGATCCTTCCCCGATCGTCCGTCGCAAGGCCGACCGCGTCGAGCCCCAAGCCGTCCGTATTCGGAAGCCGTCCCACCGCGACCAGCAGCCGGTCGCACTCGAGCGGTTCCGCACCCTCGGACTGCACGGTCACGCCGCGCTTGCCCGCCTTCGCGCCGACCACGCGGCGGCCGAGGTGGAACGTCATCCCCTGGCGTTCGAAGATCCGCTTCGCCTCCGTGGCCAAGTCGGAGTCCATCCCGGGAAGAATGCGATCCAAGTACTCCAGCACCGTCACCTTCGCGCCGAGCCGAAGCCATACCGATCCGAGCTCCAGTCCGATGTAGCCGGCGCCGATCACCACGAGATGCCCGGGGACCTCGGCGTACGACAGCGCCTCCGTGCTGGAGCCGATGCGATCGCCGTCGAAGGCGACGCCCGGCAGGGGCGCCGGCTTCGAGCCGGTGGCGATCACGATGTTCTTGGCCGTGATCTCGCCGGCGTCCTTTCCGTCGACCACGACGCGACCCGGTCCGGCGAAGCGGGCATGGCCCTGATAGCGCGTCACCTTGTTCTTCTTGAAGAGCATCTCGACGCCGCGCGTCAATTCGCCGACGATCTTGTCCTTGCGGGCGAGCATCGCGGCGAGATCGAAGGAAACGTCGCCGACGCTGACGCCGTGCGCCGACAGGGCGGTCCGAGCCTCGTGGTACCGCTCGCTCGATTCCAGGAGCGCCTTGCTGGGAATGCAGCCGATGCGCAGGCACGTGCCCCCCAGGGCCGGCTCCGCGTCGACACACGCCACGTTCAAACCGAGCTGGGCGGCCCGGATCGCGGCGACGTAACCGCCGGGGCCGGCGCCGAGGATCAGGAGATCATGCTTGGTGGCGGACATCGTTCGGTCAGAGCCCCAGCAGCATCCGCGTCGGACGCTCGATCAGGTCCTTGATGTGCTTCAGGAACGTCACCGATTCCCGTCCGTCGATGAGGCGGTGATCGTACGTCACGGCGACGTACATCATGGGGCGAATGACCACCTGGTCGTTCACGGCCACCGGACGCTTGTGGATGGCGTGGAGTCCGAGAATCGCGCTCTGCGGCGGATTGATGATCGGCGTCGAGAGAAGGGAGCCGTACACGCCGCCGTTGGAAATCGTGAAGGTGCCGCCCTGGAGTTCGTCCAGGTTGATCTTGTTCTGCTGGGCGCGCGCGCCGAAGTCGGAGATCGCGGCTTCGATCTCCGCGAAGGAGAGTCGCTCCGCGTTCCGAAGCACCGGCACCAGGAGGCCCTTCCCGCCTCCCACCGCGATGCCGATGTCGTAGTAGTTCTTGTAGACGATCTGCCGGTCCCTGATCTCGGCGTTCACCTGTGGATACCGCATCAGCGCATCCACGGTGGCCTTCACGAAGAAAGACATGAAGCCGAGCTTGACGCCGTAGCGTTCCTGGAACGGCTCCTTCAACTCCTCGCGAAGCGCGACAACGGCCGACATGTCGATCTCGTTCACGGTCGTGAGGAGGGCCGCCGTGTTCTGGGCGTCCTTGAGCCGTTCGGCGATCCGGACACGCATCGGGCTCATCGGGACGGCCTCTTCGACGCGCCCCTCGGCCGCGGCCGGCGGGACGGACGCCGCGATGGATGGGCGGGGCGGGGCCGGCGCCGCCGGCTTCGAGCCCATGGTGGCGACGTGGGCCAGGACGTCCTCCTTCAAGAGGCGCCCGCCGGGTCCGGTTGCGTGCACCTCGCCGGCGGCCAGGCCCGCGTCGGCCAGCGCTCGCTGCGCGGCCGGCATGACCCGCGGCGCGGCGCCGCCGCGCGCGGGGGCCGGCGCCGCGGGGGCGGCCGGTTCCGCCGCGGCGGCCGGCTTCGTCGTCTCACGGGTCTTCGAGGTCGCCTTCGTTCCGTTCCCCGCGGCGGCGCCCTCGGTCAGTTCCGCGATCAGATCGCCCACCTTCACGATATCGCCCCGCTTGCGGAGCACCTTCGAGAGCGTTCCCGCGACCGGAGCGGGGAGTTCCAGGGTCGCCTTGTCCGACTCGATCTCGACGAGCGCCTCGTCCCGCTCCACCCGGTCGCCCTCGGACTTCAGCCATGCGCCGATCTGCACCTCGGTGATCGACTCGCCGACTTCGGGAACTCTCAACTCCACGGACATGCCTGTTCCTTTCCGATGTTCGTTCGCGCGGCGCGGCCTAGCCCAGCGCGCGCGGCGCGTTGAACGCCGCGGCGAGGAGCCGCTCCTGTTCCAACTTGTGGCTGCTCGCCGCGCCCGACGCGGGTGTCGCCGCCTCGGGGCGCGCCGCCACGAAGAAGGGATGCCGGCCCAGGAGCGTCGCGCCGAATCGCGCGCGCAGGTACGGCCACGCTCCCATGTTCGCCGGCCCTTCCTGCACCCACGTCACCGGCGTACCCGCCCGGTACGGCTGCAACAATGCCTCGAGGGCCGAGTCGGCGAGCGGATAGAGCTGTTCCATCCGCAGAATCGCGGTGTCGTGCCGGTCGCGCTCCTTGCGAATCTCCGAGAGTTCGAAGAAGAGCTTCCCGCTGGTCAGCAGAATCTGTTTGGTCTGCGCGGGCGCGATCTCCCCGTCCCCCAGCAGCCGCTGGAACCGTCCGGCGACGAGATCTTCGATCGGCGAGACGGCCCCGGCATACCGCAGCAGGCTCTTCGGCGTCAAGACGATGAGCGGCTTTCGCCATGGGCGCACCACCTGCCGCCGGAGCAGATGGAAGATCTGCGCCGGTGTCGATGGATGGGCGATTTGGATGTTATCGCGCGCGGCCAGCTGGAGGAAGCGCTCCATGCGGGCGCTCGAGTGTTCCGACCCCATCCCCTCGAACCCGTGCGGCAAGAGGAGCGTCAGGCCGGAATAGCGACGCCACTTCGCCTCGCCGCTCGCGAGGAATTGGTCGACCAGCACCTGGGCGGCGTTGACGAAGTCACCGAACTGGGCCTCCCACACGATCAGCCCGTCGGGCCATTCGAGGCTGTAGCCGTACTCGAAACCCATCGGCGCCGCCTCGGAGAGCGGACTGTTCGCGATCTCGAACGGCGCCTGCCCGGGCGCCACGTGCTGGAGGGCGGTGTGGGTCTCCCCGGTCTCGACGTCGTGGAGCACCGCGTGTCGATGGCTGAACGTACCGCGCTCCGTGTCCTGGCCGGTGAGCCGGATGCGATACCCCTCGGCGACGATCGACGCGAAGGCGGCTGCCTCCGCGGCTGCCCAGTCGAGCGGTCGCTCCCCCCGCGCCATCTGCCGGCGCTGATCCAGACCCCGTGCGATCTTCGGATGGACGTGGAAACCCTGCGGCACGCGCGCCGTCGTTTCGAGATACGCCTGGAGCGCCTCGCGGCGCACGCCGGTCTCCGGCTCCGGCACCGACGTGTCGGGGCCGCCCCGGTACCCGCCCCAAATCCCGCCCTCGGTGTCCGACGGCGGCTCGGGCTTCGTGTGACGCGCGGCCTTCAATTCGTCTTCCAACGCGTCGCGCACGGTGTTCGCCATCGTCGCCGCCTCATCCGCCGTGACCGTCCCCTCGGCGATCAGCCGCTCGCCGTAGAGGACGTGGATCGGCTTCCGTGCCGCGATCGCCTTGTAGAGAAGCGGCTGGGTGAACGCCGGCTCGTCTCCTTCATTGTGTCCGTGCCGACGGTAGCCGTAGAGATCGATCACGACATCCCGACGCCAGGTCCGGCGGAATTCCATCGCCAGACGCACGACGCGGACCACCGCATCGGGATCCTCGCCGTTCACGTGGAGGATCGGCGACTGCAGGAGACGCGCCACGTCGGAGGCGTAGGGGCTGGAGCGCCCCTCCGCCGGCATCGTGGTGAATCCGATCTGATTGTTCACGATGACGTGCAGCGTGCCGCCGGTGTGGTAGGCCGCCAATTGACTCAGGTTCAGGGTCTCCTGCACGACGCCCTCGCCCGCGAACGCCGCGTCGCCGTGGATCAGGAACACCGCTCCCTGCACGCGCGCGGTGTCCCCGGCGCGGTCCTGCTTGGCGCGAATGCGGCCCAGCGCCACCGGATTCACGAACTCGAGATGGCTCGGGTTGAAGCAGAGCGAGAGATGGAGGTTGCGCCCCGACGGCATCGCGCGGTCGGAAGAGTAGCCGAGGTGGTACTTCACGTCGCCGCGCCCCGTCCAGAGTTCGGGGTCGGAGTCGTCGAATTCGTGGAAGATCCGCCGGGCGGGTTTTCCCATGACGTTCGCGAGGACGTTCAACCGGCCGCGGTGCGCCATGCCGATGACCAGCTCGATCGCGCCGTCGCGATCCGCGAGCTCGATGGCGGTCTCGAGGAGCGGGATGAGCGCCTCGCACCCCTCGACCGAGAAGGACTTCGAGCCGATGTACTTCTTTTGAATGAAGTCTTCGAACACGGCCGCGGCCGTGAGCCGTTCCAGCACGCGTCGCTGCTCCTCGGCCGAGAGCCGGACGCGGTGCTCGGGCTGCTCGATTCGCTCCTGGAGCCAGTTGATGATCCGGGGGTCGTGAATGTGTCGATACTGCCAGCCGATCGTGCCGCAGTAGGTGTCGTTGAGGCGGCGAAGCAGATCGCGCAGGGTTCCGCCGCGCACACCGGCGAACTCCGCGTCCACCGGGAGATCCATGTCGGCTTCGCCGAACCCATGGAACGCCGGGTCGAGATCGGGAATCTCCGGCCGCGGCGCGCCGAGCGGGTCGATCGCGGCGGCCTGATGTCCACGCGCCCGAAACGTCTGCATCAACGAAAACGCCGCCTGGGCGCCGATGCCCGGATGGGATCCCGTCGCGGTGGCCGGCGCCGCCGGTCGGACGGGCTCGCTCCGCGGGGCGTGCCCGTCCGTCTCTTCCGCGAAGTAGAGGAGCGGATTGACGGCCGATCCGTTTCGCTCGTTCGCGCGCGGCGTGCCGTACAGTCTCCGACGCGGGAACGACGGTTCGAGCTGGGGCCTGGACCAAGCGTCGCCGGCCCGGCCCCACGCATCGAATTGCCGGCGCCACGCCTCCGGAACGGAGGACGGGTCGCGCACGTAGTCGGCGTAGAGCGCCTCGACGAACGCCAGGCTCATCGGATTCGGAGCGTCGGATGGACGATTCATGCGGTTATGTTTGGTCTCTCACGAAGCGGCTCGGGCCGTGCCGCCTCTTGGGTTCAGGGATGTAGATCGCTTGGGTTCATTGGGTTGCAAGCGAGCCCCGTGCCAATCGACGGCCCTTCGGCATCCCCCTCAGGGGGCCCCTCGCGAATCCTTGCAACCGGGGCGGGGGGCAATCATTCTGCCACGGTTCAGCCTGCGGTTCATCAGGTTTAGATGCTTATGATTGATACAGTTCCAGGATGTTTGCGCGGGGCCCCGGGGCCCCGCGGCTGACCCAGGGAGGTTCCAGGTGCTGCGCTCCGTGAACCCAACGACCGGCCAACTGGTCCGGGAATATGCAGAAACGACGCCGGCGGCGGTATCCGCCGCACTGGAATTGGCCGGCCGTGCCGCCCAGGCGTGGCGGGAGACTACGTTCGACCGGCGAGCCACCATCCTGCGCGCCGCGGCCTCGCGGCTGCGGGCGCGCGTCGCCGAGGACGCGCGACGCATGGCCCTGGAGATGGGGAAGCCGGTCGCGCAGGGACGCGCGGAGGCGGAGAAGTGCGCCTGGGTCTGCGACCACTACGCCGAACACGCGGAACGCGACCTGGCGCCGGAGCGGGTGGCGATGAACGGCGGAAGCGAGCGGGCGCACATCGCGTTTCGCCCGCTCGGGGTGATCCTCGCGGTGATGCCTTGGAATTTCCCCTACTGGCAGGTCTTCCGGTTCGCCGCGCCCTCACTCATGGCGGGCAACGCCTGCGTGCTCAAACACGCGTCGAACGTCTCGGGGTGTTCGCTGGCGATCGAGGAGATCTTCCGAGAGGCGGGGCTCCCTTCCGGGCTCTTCACCTCGCTCCTGATTCCGTCCTCGGCCGTGGAATCGGTGATCGGATCGCGGCACGTTCACGCGGTCACCCTGACGGGAAGCGCTCCGGCAGGACGCGCGGTCGCGGCCGCGGCCGGGAAGGCGCTGAAGAAATCCGTTCTGGAGTTGGGCGGCAGCGATCCCTACGTGGTCCTGGAGGACGCCGACCTCGACCGCGCCGCGGAAGCGTGTGCGGCGTCGCGCGTGATCAATTCGGGCCAGTCGTGCATCGCAGCCAAGCGATTCGTGGTCGTGGAGTCGGTGCGTGCGGCGTTCACCGAGCGGTTTGTCGCCGCCATGAGGGCGCGGCGCTTCGGGGACCCGCTGGTGGAGGGCGACGGCGCCCCCGATCTGGGGCCCATGGCGCGCGCCGACCTGCGCGACGCGCTGCACCGACAGGTGACGGAGAGCATCGCGCGCGGCGCGCGGCTCGTGCTGGGCGGCGACGTTCCCGATCGACCGGGCGCGTTCTATCCCCCCACCGTCCTCGACGGCGTCGCGCCGGGGATGCCCGCGTACGACGAGGAGACATTCGGGCCGGTGGCCGCGATCATCGCGGCGCGCGACGAGGCGGATGCGATTCGAATCGCCAACGACACCGCGTTCGGTCTGGGCGCCGCCGTCTTCACGCGCGACCTCGCGCGCGGCGAACGGATCGCCGCCGACGCGCTCGACGCCGGAGCGTGCTTCGTCAACGCCTTCGTTCGCTCCGATCCCCGTCTGCCGTTCGGCGGGATCAAGGAATCGGGCTACGGCAGGGAACTGGGCGCGTTCGGCATTCGCGAGTTCGTGAACGTGAAGAGCGTGGTCGTCGCCTAGCCCGAGGCTTCCCGTTCCAGTGCCTCCGCGAGCGCCAGGTAGCGCTGGGGCAGGCCCCTGTCCGATTCGTCCCGCTCGATCCGCTCGATCGCGCCGGCGACCTCGGATCGCGCCCCTGGAGGCATCGCCTCCTCCGCCATCGGGAACAGGATGTTGTCCTCTTTCATGATGTGCCCACGGAGCAGGGCGATGTATCCGAGCGCGCTTTCGGCGATGGCGTCCCGCGCCTCCGCATCGCCCGCGGCGAGGCGCTCCGCACCCGCGCGCATCGCGGCCGTGAGCCTCCTCCCTTCCTCGTGTTCGTCGAGCATCACGCCGATGGGACCGCCCTCGACGGGCACGCCCGCCTCCTGCATCGCGGGGAAGAGCACGCCCTCCTCCTTTTGATGATGGCATCCGTCGGCGTACTCCTTGATGAACGCGGCGGCGCGGAGAAAGAAGGTCGGCTCGACCGTCTCCCCGGCGCGGAGGCGCTCGGCGGCGACCTCCAGCGCGCCGAGCACGCGTTCGATGAGGCGGTGCTCGCGGCGGAGTACGTCGGTCGGCTTCATCGTTCCCGGTCGCCTTCGTCCCGATGTCGCCGTCGCGGCCAAAGCAGGACGACCGGCAGCGCGAACGCCATGCTGCCGAGGAGGGAGAGGGCGATGAACCATCCCCAGTGCATCCGGCTCACCTTCCACTTGGTCAGCAGGTACGCGAACGTGCCCATGAGGACGAGCGCTTCCGCGATGAACACCGCGGAGATGGGGTTGCTCTGGGCTTCGCGAACCCAGTCGGGGCGAACGAACAGTCCGTAGACGAATACGGAATTGAGCACGACGAAGCCCAGCACGGCGAGGGACCAAAGGAAGAATCGCTCGCGGGGACTGTACGTAGGATCGCCGGTCACCGTCCGCCCCCTAGCCGTCGCGGCGACGCGTGCCGAGCAGCAGCAGCACGGTTCCCGCCGCGATGCCCGCGCCGCCCCACCACGCGGGGATCGGCTCCCGCTGATCCACGCTCGCCTTGAACTCGCCGATGCGAAGAACGTCCTGACGCACGGCGTAGGTCGGACGCAACCACAGAACGAAGACGCCGGCGGCGATCAGGGCCACGCCGATCCACGGAAGAAGCCGCGCGCGTGCGTTCGACTCAGGCATGGGCTCGCTCCGCGCGAACCGACCCGGGACGACGGCGGCCCGGCACGCTACTTTCCACCGCCGGCCTTCGCACGCATCGCCGCCATTTCCTCCCGGTTCGGGCCGTAGATCCCGGGCGGCGTGCCCCCGGCCAACCGGCACATCAGAACGAGCTGCGCGCGATGGTGGATCATGTGATGTAGAAGACCCTCCCAAAGTACGTCCCGGATCGTCATCGTCTTTCCGTCGAAATACGTGACCTTCTCGTCCAAATGCGCGGGCTTGAGATCCTTCAGCCTCGGGACCGCCTCCTCGTGGATCAGCCGGTATCCCGGCGCCAGCAGCTTGATCTCGCGGGGCCGCTCCAAATTCGGAGGCTCGTCCGCGAAGCTGAACCGGCGCGCGGCGACGCCGAAACTGAGGCAGGCATCGATCTCGCTGAGATGCCACGCCAGCTCACCGATCGACCGTCCCTTCGGATCGGGTCGGAAGTCGTACTGATCGTTGGGGAGCGACTCCAAGAGGCGAAGCGTGTTCTTGGCTTCGGCGTTCCAAACGGCGATGAAGGTATTGACCTCGTTGGATGCGGCCATGCGGCACCTCCCAGGCTTGCGGGTCTACGGGTACGAGGGTCGAGTCTACACGCTTGGTCCGGGCGGAGCCATCGCGCCACCGACGGCCCGCCTCATCTCGATTTCCACCAGGCCGTCCCCCTCGCGCCGGATTTCCCTTCCCGTGGCCTGAAACCCGCACGATTCGTAGAAGCGGCGGGCGCGATCATTCCGCTTTCCCACATGCAGATGAACCTCCCTGGCGCCCCTCGCCCGGGCCCAATCGAAAACGGGCGCGACGAGCGCGGCCGCCGCCCCCGTTCCGCGGATCGCGGGATCGACCCAGACCGAGGCCAGGAACACGGCGCCGGGATCATCCGCGTGGGGTTCGCCCGCGGCGATGCCCATCGGATCGCCGTCCCGTTCGAGAACGAAGACCGCGCGATCCCGCAGCCAGGCCCTTCGCTCGTCGGCGGTCATGCCGCGTTCGCGCTCCAGGTTTGAATCGAACGCGTCCGGGGCGTCCGTGATCGCGCGCAGCCGGAGGTCGCGCACGACGGCCTCGTCGTCGGGGCCGGAGCGCCGCACGATCATGGCAGGGGGTCGCCGCATGGACTGGTCCAAGGCGTGGCCCGGGATCGATTCATTCGGCCGCGCACGGGGGATACGGATCGCGCCGCTGGAGTACGGCGCGATCGGGTCGGCGTACTACCCGGCGGATCCTACTTCGAGGGGCCCGCCATCTTCATGCCCTGGAGCACTCCCATCACGTGGGCGTGCATGGTGGGATCGACGGACGCCAAACTGAGGATGCCGTCCACCATGGTCTGGTCCCTGGCGATCCGCGCCATCAGGTCCTGAGCCATGGCGCCGTTTCCAAGCACCTTGTCGACGAGCGCGGCACGGGTCGCCTCATCACCCATCAGCGTGTCGACCAGGCGTCCCGCCGTCTCGCCGTCCGCGGCGATCGCGTCCAGGACCTTCGCCTTCGTCTCCTCATTTCCCATCACCTGCTTCACGACGTCACCGCCACATCCGCTCATCAGCACCACGCCGCTCAGCAGGAGCACGAAGATCGTTACACGTCGGATCATCGGGTTCCTCCCGTTGGGACAACGTCCATCCATGGACCCCCAGACTGACGGAGGATAGAATGCCACACCAAGCGGTGGAAGGAAACCGTCCATGGACGCTACACTCCCCCATCTATGATCCGCCTCAACGACGTTTCCTACTCGATCGGGACGCGCGTCCTTCTGGAGAATCTCTCCTGGTCCCTGGGCCCGGGGGACCGCGTCGCCCTCGTGGGCCCGAACGGCGCCGGAAAGACGACGCTTCTGAAGATCCTGCTGGGCGAGATCCGCCCCGACACGGGGACGCGTGTCATGTCGCGGGGCACCCGGATCGGCTACCTCCCGCAGGAGGCGGCGGAAAAGTTCGAGGGCTCCGTCCTCGACCGCGCCCTGGAGGCGCATCGTCACCTGCTGGAGATGCGCGAGGAGCTCGATGCGCTCTATCAGCGGATCCCCTCGCTCGATCCCGATGAGGCGGAGATGGAGACGCTGCTCGATCGGGCCGGGGAACTGCAGCACGCCCTGGAGCGCGCGGACGAGCACGCGCTGGAGCCCGAGGCGCGGCGCGTCCTGGCGGGGCTTGGATTCAGCCCGGAGGACCAGGACCGGCCGCTCGCCTCGTTCTCCGGCGGGTGGCGCATGCGCGCCGCGCTGGCCTCCCTGCTTCTGACGGATCCCACGCTCCTCTTCCTGGACGAGCCGACCAACCATCTCGACCTGCCCGCCATGGAGTGGCTCGAGGACTACCTCGAAACGTTTCACGGCGGGCTGATCGTCGTGTCCCACGACCGCGTGTTTCTGGACCGAATCGCCGACGAAATTCGAGAACTGGATCGTGGCGAGCTGAACGAGTACGTGATGTCGTTCACCGAATACCTGGAGGAACGAGGGAGACGCCGCGACGCGCTGGAGGCGAAGAACGAACAGCTGGGGCAGAAGATCGCGCAGCTGAACCGGTTCGTGGAGCGATTCGGCGCGAAGAACACCAAGGCGACCCAGGCCGCGAGCAAGATGAAGCAGATCGAGCGGCTGAAGCGCCAGCGCGTCGTCCTGCCGCGGAAGGCGCGGCACATTCACTTCTCGTTTCCGCCGCCGCCGCACGTCGGACGCCTGCTGGTGCACCTGGACGACGTCGCCTTCGGCTACGACCGTGAGGATGTCTTCACCGGCGCGAACGTGACCATCGAACGCGGGGACAAGATCGCCATCGTGGGGGCCAATGGCGCGGGCAAGACCACGTTGCTCCGCCTCCTGAGCGGACAACTCGATCCCCGGCGCGGCGAGCGCGACCTGCACCCCCAGGCACACCTGGCCTACTTCGCGCAGCACGCGGCCGAGACCCTCGCTCCGAATCTGACGGTGCTGCAGGCCGTGGAGGAAGTCGCTCCGTTCGACACGCCGACCTCGGCGCTTCGCGGCCTTCTCGGAAATTTCCTGTTCGTCGGGGACGACGTGTTCAAGTCGTGCCGCATTCTCTCCGGCGGCGAGCGCCAGCGCGTGGCCCTGGCGCGGATGCTGCTTCAGCCCGCGAATCTCCTTCTGCTGGACGAACCGACGCACCACCTCGACCTCGCCGGGAAAGAGGTACTGGAGGGGGCGCTGCGGCAATATCCCGGCGCCGTCATCGTCGTGACGCACGATCGGTCGCTGATGGCGAGCCTCGCGACGCGCATCGTGGCCGTGGACGGAGGCCGTGTCGAACTCTTCCCGGGCGGCTACGACGACTACGAAAGCACCCGAATCGCGCGAGCGGAGGCGGCAAAGCGCGCGAGCCGCCTGGGGGGTGGCCCCGATGGATCGCCCGCCGATGCGGCGCCGTCCCCGGGCAAGGCCGAGGTCGCGAACAGACGGTCCGGCAAGGCGGCGGCCGCGCCGCCCGGCAAGAAGAAGGGAATCAAAGCGGACGAACGGGCCTCGAAGAACGAGGCGAAGCGGCTGGCCCGGGAACGGGCCAAGGTGGAGGGCGACCTGGAGCGGCGGGAGGGGGAATTGAAGGAGTTGGAGGCGTCGCTGGGAGACCCCGCCGTGTTCGCCGACGCCTCGCGCACGAAGGATCTGCTGCATCGCTACGAGGGGCTGCGCCGCGACGTCGATGGATTGTGGCAGCGGCTCGAGGAACTCGACCGGTCATGACAACGCGAGGAACGCCATGCCACTGAACCTCGTTCGGAGGGCGGCGACGCCGTCGGCGTCGACGTCGCGATCGCGGTGGGGGACGCTGCCTCCCGACGTGCTCCAGCAGTCGTGTAAGCGGATCGGGATCATGGCGACCATCTTCGCGATCATGTGGTTGATTCCGATCATCCTGAACAACGTGGTGGCGGATCTGCTTCACTTCATGCCCATGCCGGGCATGGCTTCCGGAGATTGGCCCATGCCCGGCAACCTGATTTGCGGTGCCGGGATCGCGGTCTCGATCGGAATGGTGTTCGTTGCCATTCGCCTGCACGAGCGCCCAGCCCTCCTCCTGCGGCTCGGCCTGGTATTCCAATTCCTCATGGCCGCGCTCATCTCGTACCTGATCCACCTCCACCCCGTGCTTCGCGTGAACGCCATCTCCTGGCTGTGTCTCGTCATCATCTCCTATCCGGCGATCGTTCCCAGCACGCCCCGCACGACGCTCTTGGTTTCCCTCCTCATCGCCACGCTCGATCCGCTCTTCTTCTGGATGGCGCTCCAGCGGGGCGCGGATGTCTCCACCGAGCCGTTCCGCCTCGTTTGGCAGTGGCTGCCCACCTACGTGTGCGCGGGGATCGCCGTGGTTCCGTCCTCGATCATCACCGGCTTGGGCCGACAGGTCAGCAAGGCGCGCGATCTCGGCGCCTACCAGGTGGAGGATCTCATCGGCCGGGGTGGAATGGGTGAGGTCTACCGGGCGCGTCACCGTTTCCTGGCGAGACCGGCGGCGATCAAACTGATTCGGCCGGATGCGCTGGGCGCGGGCGCCAGCATGAACATCCAACGATTCCGTCGCGAAGCCCAGGCGGCCGCCTCGCTGCGGTCGCCGCACACGATCAACCTCTACGACTTCGGCATGACGGACGACGGCGTCTTCTACTACGTCATGGAACTCCTGGATGGCGTCGATCTCGACACGCTGGTCCGACGATTCGGACCGATCGCCGCGGGCCGCGCCATCTTTCTCCTGCGCCATGCGTGCCACTCGTTGGGGGAGGCGCACGCGCGGGGCCTGGTCCACCGCGACATCAAGCCGTCGAACATCTTCACGTGTCGCATGGGACTGAACGTCGACTTCGTGAAGGTGCTCGATTTCGGCCTCGTCAAATCCACCGGCGTTTCCGCGGAGGCCACGACACTGCTGACCGCGCCGAATGTCACGACCGGAACGCCCGCCTTCATGGCGCCCGAGATGGCGCTCGGCGAAACGGAGATCGACCTACGCGCGGACATCTACGCCCTTGGCTGCGTCGGGTACTGGCTCTTGACCGGACGCCTGGTCTTCGAGGCGGAGACGTCCATGAAGATGATGATTCAGCACATTCAGTCGGAGCCGGTCCCGCCTTCCCGTCTGACGGAGCTCGAGATCCCACCCGAGCTCGACCGGGTGCTCCTCGCGTGCCTCGCGAAGAAACCGGCGGACCGCCCCGCCGACATGCGCGAGTTGGCGGAGCTTCTGGAGGCGGTTCCGCTGCCGTCCCCCTGGACTCGCGCGCGCTCGGAGGAGTGGTGGGAACGCCATTTGCCGTCCGCGGCGCCGGCCAGCGTCTGGCGCCCGCCGACGCCACAGGCGACCGTTCGAATCGCCAGAGAGGAGACGAAATGACCTTTCGGACCCACGGCATCGCACTGGCGCTGACGCTGCACCTCGCGCTGGGCGCGGCCGTTACCGTGCCGGCCAACGCCGCGACCAAAGGCGGCCGCACGTCGGCGGGGGAACTCGAGTCGCTCAGCCGCGCCACGCGGTCGCTCGCGGCCCGCGTCGCGCCCGCCGTGGTGCAAATCGCGGTTACGGCTCTCGGCCCCGTGGCGGAGGGGGCGGGTGGCGGCGAGGGGCTGCTCGGCCAGCAGCGTCGCGGCGGATCCGGAATCCTGCTGACCTCCGACGGCTATGTCGTGACGAACTACCACGTCGTCGAGGGCGCGCGCCGCCTTCAGGTGCTCGTGCGCGTGCCGCCCCCGGCCGCGCCCGGCCGGTCCCTCGTCAAGGCGGCGCCGCGGCGGTACGAGGCGCGCCTGGTCGGGTTCGACCGCGAAACGGATCTCGCCGTGCTCCACATCGAGGCGACGGGTCTGCCCAGTCTCCCGCTCGCGGACTCCGACGCCCTCGCGCCGGGCGACCTCGTGCTGGCGTTCGGAAGCCCGCGCGGGCTCGAGAACTCCGTGACCATGGGGGTCGTCAGCGCCGTCGGACGGCAACTGCGCGCCGAGGATCCCATGGCCTACATCCAAACGGACACGCCGATCAACCCCGGGAGCAGCGGCGGGCCTCTGGTGGGCGCCGACGGAAGCGTCGTGGGGATCAACACCCTGATCTTCACGCAATCGGGGGGGAGCGAAGGCATCGGGTTCGCGGTGCCGAGCAACATCGTGAAGGCCGTGAGCGATCAAATCCGCCGGTTCGGTCGGGTGCGCCGCGGCGTCATCGGTGTCGTATCCCAAACGATCACGCCGTTGCTCGCGTCGGGACTGGGACTGTCGAAGTCGTGGGGCGTGATCCTCAGCGATGTGGCGCCCGGCTCGCCGGCCGACCGCGCCGGTCTGCGGGAAGGCGACATCGTGGAAACCCTCGACGCGAAGGTGATGGAAAACGGACGGCAGTTCGACGTGAACCTCTACCAGCGATTCGCGGGCGACTCGGTATCGATCGTCGTGACGCGCGGGGGTGAACGGGTCACGCGCCGCGTCCGGGTCGAGGAGCGTGCCGATGATCCGCGAGAGTTCGCCTCGAAGGTGGCGGAGGCGACGAGCGAGGTCCCTCGCCTGGGGGTTCTCGCGACCGATCTCGAGCCGACCCTCCTCTCCCGCATGCCGTGGCTGCGGGAGGGGCGCGGTGTCTTGGTGGCCGCGTGGAGCGCCGATCTTCCGTTCTCGGGCAGCGGCCTTCAGCCGGGGGACGTGATCCTGGGGCTGAACGGAGGCGCCGTCGAGAGCGTGGCTGCCTTGACGAAACGACTCGACGGGCTTGTTGCCGGCGCCGCGGCCGTGCTGCGCGTGGACCGGCTGGGCCGCCGTCTATTTCTGGCGTTCGAGCTGGAGTGAGGAACGCCCCTCGCCCCACAGCAGGCGGACCGGCGGGCTGAGGCTGGGGCGGTTCATGTACCGAACCGCCATCGTGATGCCGCCGTCCGGCTCGACGTTGAAAAGGGCGTACTGGTCCGCCTCGTCGTGGACCATCGCATCGTCCTGGCTGATGTCCCACTTCTCCGCGCCGCGCCAGCCGCGATCGTAGAGCCAGAACCGCTCCCCGCCGCTTGGAATCATCTTGGCCCGGCGCGCGCCCTCTCCAAACCAGAGAAACGCCGATTTCGGGCGCCCGGAAAGATTGACGAGCTGGAATCCTTTGCCGTCCGGCCGTGTCGCGCGGAACCGTTCGAAGGTGTGCGTGTGGCCGGTGAGGATCAGATCGACGCCCCCCTCGGCGAGAATGTCGGGAAGGGTCTTGCCCTGATACTCCAGGCTCCACAGCTCGCGCGCCTGGCCACGGTGCTTCTGCGAGGACTGCAGCAGGGGGTGGTGCATCACCGCGACCGTGGGATAGCCGGGGCGGTCGGGCGTCCGCTCGAGCGTGCGGACCAGCCACGCGAGCTGCTTGTCGCGCCGCTGCGCCACGCCCGGTTCGTCCGTGTACACGAGATCGTTCGTGTCGAGGAACAGGAACCGAACGCGTCCGATCGAGCGCTCGTAATAGAGGCGGTCGGGCCCGAGGGCGCTGTCGAGGGGCGCCACGAACGCCGCGGTGTTCGGCCGGGCCGGGCCGGGCTTGTTGTTCCTCAGCTCGTGATTGCCCACGCCTACGAGGTAGGGTAGTCTCGGTGCTTCCCCGAGTATTTCAGCCAACGTTCGAAACTGATCGCTGTGGGATCCGTCGTCGACGATGTCCCCGGTGTCGAGCATGAATAGGAGCCGCGGATTTCGCTTCGAGAGCGTGTCGATCGACGCGATCATCGACTCCCACTCCCCGCCGGCCAAGGCGCGCTGGTCGCCGAAGGCGGTGAACGCGAAGCCGGCATCCGGGCCCGGCTTCAGGGTGGCCAGCTTCGATTCCAGGGGCGGTTGCGCCAGCGGCGCCACACGAAAGCGTGAACTGCGCGGCCATTCGAACGAGGAGGCAGCAATCGAGCCGACCCCCGCGAGCAATAGAATGAGGGCCACCACCCACGCCGTGCCGTGCCGCGCGCCGGTGCGCCGTGCCTTCGGACTACACGCTGCGTTGTTCATCGTGGCTTCCGTCCTTTATTCGGGCGCGGCCGGCGCGGAAACGCCGGCACGGCCGGATTCCGGGCAAAGTTACTGGGGCGTTCTGCCGGCCATGTCGGACACCGTCGCGGTGCCGCTGGCGGACCGCCCGAAGGCGATATGGGAGAGGGCGATCCTCGTGCCCTATCGCGTCGCCACGTTTCCGATCGCGCTGGCCTCGCGCGGCATCGGTTCGACCGTCGGATACTTGGACCATCATAGCGTACCGGAGAAGGTCGGCAGACTGCTAGGCCCCCGCCGTGGTCCCTTTGGCCTACTTCTCGACTTTCGGTTCGGGGGGCTCTCCGGTCTCGGAGGCGGGTTGACCGCCGAGCACACCCGATTCCTGGCAGAAGGCAACACCCTTCGGGTGCGCGCGTCGACCAGCACCAACGAGGATCATCGCCTGGGCGTCGCGGCTCGCTTCCGGCGACCCCGCGGGGCGTACTGGGAGTTCGGCGCCGGATTTCGGCGACGTCCGAACGTACGCTACTTCGGGATCGGGCCCGACACGCGGGAGGAGGACGAGTCGTTCGTGCACCAGGAGGTATCCTGGCTGGGCGGCGCGGTCCGCCGGCCGTTCGGCGAATCCCACCTCGAGCTCAATCTGGACTACACCGGCGTGGCCACCGGCGCGCCCGGCGTGTCGCACCAGCCGGCCACGGAGGAATTGTTCGCGGCGGACCTCCCCGCGGGATACGGACGGCATTCGTTCGGCGTGTCGGCTGGAGGGCAGTGGAGGCACGAAAGCCCGAACCTCGCCAACCGTCCGGGACGGGGCGGCATCCAGCGGCTACGCGCGACGTACTTCGAGGCGACCGATCGGGATGACGTTCGGTTCTGGACGTTCCGCGGCGAGTGGCAGCAGTTCTTCACGCTCTGGCGGCCGCAGCGCGTGCTGGCCCTGCGCGGCGTGGGATCCTGGATCGAGGACGTCGGTGGCGACCCCATCCCGGCCGCGCGGCTGAACACCAACGATGACCCCGATCTCCTGCGGGGCTACGACGATTTCCGGTTTCGCGATCGCGGGCTCGCCATCCTGACGGCGGAGTATCGATGGCCGATCTGGGCGCACGAGCGGCCCATGGCGTCGGGCATCGACGCCTACCTCCTCACGGATGCGGGGCAGGTGTTCGGCGATGCGGCGGAGCTTGGATGGAACCACATGACGCTTTCCTACGGCGGCGGTCTGCGCGTGGAGTCGGGGCACGGATTCGTTCTTCGCATCGAGTACGCTCGAAGCGAGGAAGCGTCGGTCCTCCGCTTCCGCGCGGATCAGGTCTTTCAATTCGTGAAGAGCGGACTCCTCCATGGACGCGAACCGATTCCCGCCCGGTAGCGCCCGCCGTCGCGTCGCGGGCGCGGGGGTAGCCGCGGGGGTGGCCGCGGCCATGTTGCTCGCGGCGCCGCTCGCCTGGGCCAGGCCGCCGCTCCGCGACGCGCCGGTAGCGTGGGAAGCCGCGGACCGCGGCGACATCCCGCAGCCGGAGCCGCGCGCGCCGAGCCTCGTTCGCGACGGCTTCGAGGAGTCGGTCGTCCGTCCGGGCGGCCGGTTCTTCAACCCCGTCCGCCTCGCGCGGCACATCGGAGGGATCTTCGGTACCGAGATCGCGCATTCGGCTCCGGACATCAACGATCTTGACGAGGCGCTGAACTCCACCTGGTTCACGAACCGAATCGGGCTCTACCCCCTCTCGCCCGAGCAGGTGGCGCGCGGCCCGATCACGGCGGATGGTCCCGACCGCAGCGAACGGTGGCGCATCACGCGGGCGAAGACGCAGGGCGTCACGCCCGGCTTCAACGTGAAGGACGCGCGGGGCGATACCTACGTCATCAAGTTCGACCATCCCTGCTGTCCCGGCGGGCCCAGCGCGGCCGGCGTGATCACGGGCCGGCTCCTCCACGCCGCCGGATACAACGTGCCCGAGGACTTCGTGGTCACGTTCCGTCGCGAGGAGGTGGGCGTGGGAGACGGCGTCACGTTCACCGATCGTCGGGGCGTCAAGCGGCCGATGACGGATGCCGATCTCGATTCGTTGCTCGCGGGCGTGACGGCGGAGCCGGACGGTTCCTACCGGGCCATCGCCAGCCGCTACCTTTCCGGAAAGCCGGTGGGGCCTTTCGATTGGAAGGGACGGCGCCGGGACGATCCGTTCGATCGGGTCAAACACGAGAATCGCCGCGAGTTGCGCGGATTGCGCATGATCTGCGCCTGGCTCGGCCACTTCGACATGAAGCAGCACAACACGCTCGACATGTGGGTGGAGGACGGATCCCGGCGGTACGTGAAGCACTATCTCATCGACTTCGCGAGCACGCTGGGCATGGGCGCGGCGGGGCCGTTTCCGATGGCGAACATGGAGTACGGGTTCGATTTGTCGGCCATGGTCGGGCGTCTGTTCTCCCTCGGCGTGCACGAGGACGAATGGCGGCGCCTGGAGCGTCCGCCGGGTCTGGCCGAGGTCGGCTACTTCGACGTGGAGCACTTTCAGCCCATGGAGTGGAAGCCGCTCCAGCCCAACGCGGCGTTCGCCAACCTGACGGAGCGAGACGGATACTGGGCGGCGAAGATCGTTTCGGCGTTCACCGACGCTCAGCTCGAGGCCGCCGTCGCCGAAGGGAAGTTCCGGGATCCCGAGGCGTCGCGCTACATCGCGCGGATGCTCGCCGCCCGGCGTGACAAGCTGGCGCGCTACTGGTTCGATCGCGTCGCCCCGCTCGACTTCTTCTCCTGGCAGCGCGGCACGCTGCGTTTCCACGACCTCGGCGCCGAGCGCGGAATCTATCGCGGGACCGTCACTCGCTATCGGGTTCGGACGGCGGCGTGCGACGCGGATCGCGGGGTCGCCGCGTGGACGGACTGGAGCGAAGCGTCCGAGCCGCGCTTCGATCTCGGCGGCGCGGCCTTGTCGCCCCCGGGCGAAGGCGCCTCGCCGTCGGACCGGCCGTTCCTGGCCGTCGAAGCTTCCGTGAACCGCGGCGGTGGGTGGCAGGGTCCCATTCGCGCCTACATCTCCCGCGCCCACGGGACGATCGTCGCGGTAGACCGCTGATCGTCCGGAGACTCCATGGCGACCGTTCCGACCGCACGACCCCTCGATCGATTTCTTAGGCTCTTCACGGACATTCGCGCCGGCGAGTCGGGCACCGCCCTCCTCCTGACCTTGAACGTGTTCCTTCTGCTGACGGCGTACTACGTCATCAAGCCGGTCCGGGAGGCGCTCATCCTCGCGGGCGGCGGCGCCGAAGTGAAATCGTACTCCGCCGCGGGGCAGGCGCTCCTGCTGCTCGGCGCGGTGCCGCTCTACGCGTTACTGGCCGGGAAGCTCCCGCGCCGGCGCCTGATCAACACCGTCACGCTCTTCTTCATGGGCTGCCTCGGCGCCTTCTACCTGCTGGCCCACGCCGAGATCCCGCTCGGCATCATCTTCTTTCTCTGGGTGGGCGTCTTCAATCTCATGGTCATCGCCCAATTCTGGTCCTTCGCCAACGATCTCTATTCGACGGAGGAAGGGAAGCGCCTCTTCCCCATCGTGGCGTTCGGCGCGTCCCTCGGCGCGGTCACGGGATCCTTGGTCACCAGCGCGCTCATCGGCCCGCTGGGCGTCTACCAGATGATGCTGGTCGCCGCCGCGCTACTGGGCGCGGCGTTGGTGGCGACCAATGTCGTCGACGCGCGCGAGCGCCGCCGCGCGCAAGCGACCAAAGCGACCGAGGACCCATCCACGCCCGACCGCTCCCGACCGAGCGCCGACGAGGGATCGATCGGGAAGGGCGGAAACGCCTTCGGGCTCGTCTTTCGAAACCGCTACCTCCTCCTCATCGCGCTGCTCATGCTCTTCCTGAACTGGGTGAACACGACGGGCGAGTACATCTTGGGCCGCACGGTGTCGGACGCCGCGGCCCACGCGGTGGCGACGGGAACGTCGGGGGGGCTCGACGAGAGGGCGTACATCGGGAAGTTCTATTCGGATTTCTTCTCGGTCGTGAACGTAGCGGGCGTGCTGCTGCAGCTCTTCGTGGTTTCCCGTGTGCTGAAATACGCGGGGGTTCGCATCGCGATCATGGTGCTGCCGCTGATCGCCCTGGTGGGGTACGGCATCCTCGCCTTTCTGCCGATTCTGGGCGTGGTGCGGTGGGCGAAGACCGCGGAGAATGCCACGGACTACTCGCTTCAAAACACCGTGCGGAACGTCCTCTTCCTGCCCACGTCGCGCGAGGAGAAGTACAAGGCGAAGCAGGCGATCGACTCCTTCTTCGTCCGAGCCGGCGACGTCTTCTCGGCGGGGCTGGTGTTCGTGGGCACCGCCGTGCTCCACCTCGGCACGAAGCAGTTCGCGCTCGTGAACTTGGGTCTGGTGGCGGTCTGGCTGGCGCTGGCGTTGATGATCGGGCGCGCCTACAACCGGATCGCCCCGGCCGACGCGTAGCCGCTCCGGCTCAGCGCCGGTCCTTCTCCGGCGGCGATCCGCGCAGCTCATCGAGCCGGATCACCATCGATTCGTTCGATCGCAAGAGATCGGCCAGCACCTTGTCCGGCGGCCGCGGCTCGGCACGCCGCGGCCGGTCGTCGTCCAGGTACGACCAGAGATCGGCGCGGATCTCCGGCGGGAGCGCCGATTCCAGATATTCGAGCGCCGTGCCGCGGAGCAGCGGATCGTTTGTCTGCAAACCACGATAGGCGATCCGAAGCGGCTGGCGTGGCAGCGCGAGGGCGAGAAGCGTGAACACGTGCTCCAGGCTGCGATTGGCGCGGGCGCGCAGCGCATCGTCGGCCATCGGGGACCACATGTCGTCGTCCCATTGATCCAGGACGCGCTGGCTGTCCCAAACACGTCGCTCCAGGTGCACCTCGCGGAGGACCGCCTCGTAGACGCGGTCGGGAGGAACCCCCAGTTTCGGATGCCGCTCCAAGAGGTGGGCGAGCGCGCGGCCGCAGCGGTACCGCACCTCGAACCGCCGGTCGGCGAGCCCGCGGAGGAGCCCGTCCACCGCGGGGGCGTCGGCGATGGTGCCCAGGATCAGCGGCACCCGACGGCGAATCGCGAAGTCGCTGTCGCGGCTGGTCAGGGCGTCGACCAGCGGCTCCACCGCGTTCGGCCCCAGCCGCCGGAGCGCGTCGATCGCCTCCCGCGCCACATCGTCCCACGCAAGAAGCGCGATGGCCTGCGGGAGCAGGTTGTCCGGAAGGGGCCCGTCCGACAGGGCGCGCCGAACGTCGTCGCGGCGTCCCGAATGGAGCGCGGCCGCGCGGCCTGCCACGGGATCCGCCGTGGCGGGTTCGCGTGTCGGCGCCGCGTCCACCGTCGCTCCGGTGTCGCCATCGGGTGGCTGCGCCGCGAGGTGAGCGCCCAGCGCCGATCGGTCGAGCACCTGGCTCAACGGCGTGCCTCCGATGCTCTGAAGCAGCACCGACCGCGTCGCCGCATCCCGCACCTCGGAGAGATCGAGGTGGATCGCGCGTGAGATCAGACCGCGTTCCAGCGACCGGACGTATCCCGCATGGAGGCGGAGCGCCACCACGATGGCGGTTCCCGACACGGCGATCGCCAAGAGGAGCAGGGCAAGCGGCGCGGCGCCGAGTCCCACCGCGAGTAGGACCACCTGGACGACGCCGGCCCCCAGGAAGTCGCCGCCGCGAGCCGCGCCGACGTCGACGATCGTCTTCACGGCGCGTTTCTCCCGCGACGAGACCGGCGTGAAAAGAACCTCGTATCCCGCCCGGTAGAGGGAGTTGTTCACGATCGAGGCGCCCGCGCGGAGGCCCAGCGCGCTCCCGAGCCCCGGCCAGAGAAGCGCGCCGACGCTTCCGATCCCCACGACCGCGGGAAGCGTGGCGACGGACCGGGCGAGCCCCAAACGCTCCAGCGCGACGCGGCTCAGCGCCGCCTGCACGATCACCGTGAGCAGCGAGACCCCCGTGTAGAACGCGGCGAAGAGGCGCAACAGGTCCTGTCCCTGCGCCACGCTGGCGGCCGCGCTGGCCTTGAACACCCAGTCGATGAGACCTTCGCTCATCGTCACCAGGAGCACCAGCGCCACCAGGGTGCGCAGGTATGGCGATCCGGCGAGGACCCGAAGGCCCGAGGGACGCGCGCCGCCGGCGCTGGACGGGGAGGGCGTCTCGGGGGCGCCGCCGGCTCGGGTGTCGTCCTCGAGCGGCGCGTCCCCGATGGCGGGCGCCGCGATCCCGAGTCTCCAGACGAGGAACGCGCAGGCCACGTGGAGCAGCGCGAGGATGGGAAGCATCGTGCCGACCGAGGCCATCGATCCCGTGCGCTCGGCGAGCACGCCGCCGAGGAGGCCGCCGACCGTTCCGCCCGCCGCGACACGACCGACGGCGCGCTTCGCCGTTCGCGGATCGAATCGCTCGTTGAGGAGCGACCAGAACCCGGAGATGAGAAGCGCGCCGAGGCCGCCGTAGTGGAGATAGACGGCGACAGCCGCCGCGCGGGGCCAGAATCCCGTCATCATCCACTCGAGAAGAAGCAGCACCGCGCTTCCCAGGAACCCGGCCGGGATCACGCGCTCGGGCCCGTAGGAGGAGAGGGCGCGCGCCGCCAGGAACGCCATGGCGACCGAGAAGATCGCCGCCGCGATCGTCATCGCCGGAAGCGTGGAGACCGGATAGGAGGAGAGGAAGAGGGCGTCACGCGTCGCCTTCGCGCCGACCTGGTAGGCGATCATCGCGAACGCCGTGGCCACGGCCAGGCTCGCGCCGGGGACGCTCGGGTTCGTCCCGAGTCTACGGGCGGTCACGGGACGTTCTGCGCCAGAAACTCATCGAGGACGCGGCCATAGCGCTCCGGATCGACGTTCCACGCCTCGCCGTGTTCGGCGCCGGGGAAACGGACGAACGTCACGCCATCGGGGAGGCGCTCGGCCAGCGACTGGCTCGTCTCCAGCGGAACGATGCTGTCGTCATCACCGTGAAGGACCAGGAAGGGGACGGACGTGGCGTCGATGTCGCGCAGGAGATCGAGCGAATCCCAATCGACGTGGTACCGCCAGGCGACGATCGATTTCCCCAACACTCCCGCGATCGAAGGGACTGGTGCGTTGAGGTAGGGGATCCGCTCGCGGCGAAGGCCCCAGTCGATCGTGGCGCCGAAGTCCAGCATCGGCGAATCGAGCACGACCGCCGACACGTCCGATGCCAAGGGCGACCGCTCCAACGTCGCGACGACGATTCCTCCCCCCATGCTGATGCCGTGAACCACCATCGACTTCGCTCCCCGCTCGCGTGCGTAGCGAATCGCCGATTCGAGATCCTGCCATTCCGTGAGGCCGAAGTGGTAGAGATGATCGTCGCTCGGCGGCGCGTCGAGGTCGTTCCGATACGAGGGGACGAGAACGGTGTAGCCGCGCTCTGCGTACTGTTCGGACTCGCGCAGCATCTGCGTGCGTCCGGCGCCCTTGCCGTGAACGCAGATGGCCCAGGCGTCCCGCGATCCCGGAATCTCCCAGGCAGGGAGAGAGTCGGAGGAGGGGGACGGGATCGAGACTTCGATGAAGTCGCGCCCGAGAGCCGTTCGGGGATCGCCGGTGAAGGGTTCGAACCGGACGTCCACCTTCGTGCCCTCTTTCAGGCTCCCCGCAAGCAACGTGAAGCGGCGGGTGATGGTTCGGTCATGACGGGAAAGGATCGTGTCGATGAGGCCGCCGCCGCCATGCCAGAGGAGACCCCAGGTGCCGGCCCGCTCCGCACGTCTCCGCTCGTTCGCGAGGAGCCCCAGCGTCACCGAGACCGAATCGACCGCGACCACGAACGCGTCGTCGTACGTGGCGCGGCCCGCGTGGTCGTGGGATGGGAGGAGCGCTCTGTCGTGAATCTGTTCGGCAACATGCCAACCGACCGCGCCCGTCGCGAGCGCCGCGAGGATCGCCACCGCCGAGAGCGATCTCGCGACGAACCTCACACGCGGCGTCCCGGGCCGGGCCGCAGCCACCGGTCGA
>QJVW01000110.1 GCA_003235575.1 Candidatus Eiseniibacteriota bacterium
CGGGGCTGATGGTGCCGGACGGAATCTATGTCGTGACCGTTGAAGCCTTTGGAGAAGCGCAAAAGAAGCCTTTGGCTGTGATCCGGTAGCGAAAACCCTCAGAATCTCGACCTTCGCGTGATGGATTTTCAAGCGGGCGGACGCATGTCAGATGGTAGGAGTTCGTTCCCGCTGGGAGCCAAGTGTCGTGCAGAAGGAGGTGCCCGGTGACTCGCGCGTCCAGAACCCCTCTCTCCATTCTCGTGGCACGCCCGCTCCTCGCCCTGGCCGTGATTGCGGGGCTCGGCCTAGACCATCACCCGGCGGAGGGCCGGGATTGCGCCGAGGCTGATCCCGCCCAGCACGGAGTGGTGTTCGATTTCCCCTTCGACGTGTACTCGGTCGTCGTCGACGGGGATCGGGCGTATGTGTTGCGCGAATTGCCGGTGTGGACGTTCCGCATGGCCAGGCTGGCCATCTACGACATCTCGACGCCTGAGCTTCAGGAACTAGGCGGCTCCGAAAGCGTCTTTCCGCCCAATCACCCGATCTTCGAAGTCGCCGGCGGGTTTGCCTATGTCGCCTCGACGAACACATTCCACGTCATCGATGTGTCCGATCCCGCGGCCCTCCAGGAGGCGTCGAGCTATGGTCTGGAATGGCCGATCGATCCGGCAGGCATCGCGGTAGCCGGCAAGCACGTGTACATCGGCGATGAGACCGGACTGCTCGTGGTCGACGTCGCCGATCCAGCCGCTCCTTCGGTCATCGGGAGGGTCGCGTTTCCCGCCAAGGCCCTGTCCGTGGCGCTCGTCGGATCGATCGCGTACGTCGGCACGCTCGACGCTCGCCTGGCGGCCGTGGACGTCTCGGATCCCGCCGAGCCCGCCGTGGTGGCAACCGTCGCCCTCCCGGGCGCGCCGTGGGGCATCGAGGTAAGAGGATCCCACGCCTATGTGGCGGACGGGGAATCGGGGCTGCAGATCGTGGACGTTTCCCGAGCTACGCACCCTCGCCTACTGGGAGGCGTGGACTCTCCCGGGGACGCACGCCTCGTCGCCTTGAGCGGCGCGCGCGCCTATGTCGTCGACAGGCGTATCACGTCGTGGCCCGGAGAAGTCCCTGGAACTGATCTTCAGGTGATCGACGTCTCGAATCCGATGAATCCGGTGATCGTGAACTCGGTCGCCGGCGCCGACAGCCTCGACGCCAAAGGCTATTGGGTGCGCACAGAGGCCCGAAGTGTCGCCGTGAGCAAGGGGCAAGTGATCGTAGGCACAGGTGTCTCGCACGAATGGAGTGGTGATTGCCTCGCGTTGCTTGGTCCGGGCTGCGGCTACAGTTCAGGCTGCTTGAGCATTACGCCACGTTCGAACTACGAGGCTCCGCCACCGTGTTCTGACCATCCAGCGGGGGCGGGCGCTGTTGCTTTTGCGCGCGCTTCCGACACGTCGATCCCAGCCACCTTCGCCCTGCGCGGCAACGACCCCAACCCGTTCAACCCGGAGACGGCGATCCGCTTCGACGTGCCGCGGGCGTCGCGGGTGCGGATCCAGGTGTACGACGCGCGGGGGCGCCTGGTGAAGACGCTCGTGGACGGGGCGCTCTCGGCAGGCCGCCATAAAGTGTCGTGGCGAGGGCGCGCGGAGACCGGCGAGGCGGCCGCCTCGGGGATCTACTTCGTGTCGATGGAGGCGGAGACGTTCCGCCAGACACGGAAGATCACACTCTTGAAGTAACAACCGAAAGCAACTTCCCCGCCATCGAGGTCTGCTCGTTCATGCAGTAGACTGCCTGCGTGCGGGACCTGGTTGTAAATCCGATGGAGACGCTCGGGGCGTGGCGCGCCACCAGGTACGCCGCGCTCGCGGCGCTCTTCGCGCTCTTCGCGCTTCCGGTCCTCCTCGCCCCCCGAAATTTCCCAAGCGACGACGCGCTGTTCTACCTGCAGGTGGCGCGAAACATCGCCGCGGGGCACGGCAGCACGTTCAACACCGTGCTCCCCACCAACGGGTATCACCCGCTCTGGATTCTGCCGTGCGTCGCGGCCGCTTGGGTATCGCGCGGCGATCCGACGCTCATGCTTCGCGTGACGTTTGCCATACAGATGCTCCTCACGGTGGGAGCGCTTCTGCTCTTCCGGACGGTGGCCCGCCGGCTCGGCCTTCGATCCTGGCCGCTCGGCATCCCGATGCTCGCCACGTTCTTCCTGACCGGGATGTACGGCTCCGAAGGGCACA
This sequence comes from Candidatus Eiseniibacteriota bacterium, assembly GCA_003235575.1. Taxonomy (GTDB): domain Bacteria; phylum Eisenbacteria; class RBG-16-71-46; order SZUA-252; family SZUA-252; genus SZUA-252. Next base: position 2,220 of record QJVW01000110.1, read on the forward strand.
TCAACGGCGTCTGCATCCTTGCTTCGCTGCTTTTCCTGGTCCGGGTCCACGCGCGACCCGACCCACGCGACGCCATCGTCCTTGGCGTGCTCCTCGGCCTGACGATGCTCGCCCGGCTCGACAACGTCTTTCTCGTCGCCGCCATGCTGGCCGGATTGACGTTCTCCCTCCCGAAAGGCGACCGTCCGCGACGCACGACGGTTGCCCGCATCGCGACGGCGGGAGCGGCGGTCGTGGCGCCCTACCTGATCTGGAACCTCGTAACGTTCGGCTCCTTCGTCCCGATCAGCGGCGCCATCAAAAGCACGTTCCCGCATGTGGTCGGCGACGCGCGGAATCTGGGCGCCCTGGGGCTCGCCACGTTCGTGTTCGCGGCGGCGGGAGCCGCCTGGTCGCTATTCGGTCGCCAGGGCAGCGGGCGTCGCTTGGCATTCGGCGCGATGGCGGCGGGCGTGCTGGCACAGGATCTCTACATCGTCCTCTACACCAATCACAATACGCATTGGGCCTGGTACTACGTCTCCGGCTCGCTGCTCGCCACGCTCCTGCTCTGCGCCGCGGCGGACGTCGCCATGCAACGTGGCGCGTGGCTGCGGCGGCGTGGCGTCGCCGTGGCCGCGGCCGCGTCCCACAATCAATTCATCGTGGAGTACCTTCCGCGCTCCACCGACGAGCGCTGGGAGATTCAATTCGCCCAGTACATGGATCGCACGCTCCCCGCGGGCGCCGGCGTGCTCGTCTTCGACTACCCGGGCCACCTCGCCTTCTACTCGTCGCTTCGGATCGTCGCCGCCGACGGATTGATGGGTGACTTCCGATACGATGCGGACCTGCGGCGGAGGGGACTGCGGCGGGTTCTACTCGATCACGCAATCGAGTACTACATCGGAAGAGATCTCGCCCCCGCGGACAGCTGTCGAACGGAGACGATCTTCGCGCCGGTGGAGCGCATCGACGTGGGGGCGCTGGTCCTCTGCCCGGGCAATCGCCTCGCGGCGACTCCGGCGGTCGTGCGCGGCGTGCCCGAGCCGGATCTCGGCCTGTTCCGGATCGGCGAGATCACGGCGCCCCGCGGCACGCCGCCGCCGGCGAAGGTGAAACATGGAACGCTTTGGTAATGACGCGGGGCCGCGCCACTTCAAGCGGCGGTCGTACACGATCGGGTTGAACCCGCACGGCTCCGCTTGGGGGGAGGTCAGGGCCGCGAAGCCATAAACACCTTGACAATATGCACTTGCGGCGTTAGGATGTATGCTGCGCCAATACCCACATCTACATGCCGGGCCGGGCGCCCCTCCCCACGCCTGCCCTCGCTGACCGCATTTGCCTCTCTCGGCGTTTTAGATCACAGAGCCGCGCCTGCGGCAGGTCCGTTCGGGTCCAAGGGGGAGCCCCGTGACTAGTGATCGCAGAGCCAGTACTTGTGCGCGTGGGGCCACAGTTGCCTCGATTCTTCTGATCCTT
>QJVW01000033.1 GCA_003235575.1 Candidatus Eiseniibacteriota bacterium
GGTGAACGCCCGCGCCCATCGCAGGTATCCCTCGCTCTGTCGCACGCCCGGTTCGGAGCCGTGGGTGAAGACGACAACGGGAAATGGCCCCGCGCCATCGGGGAGATGAAGCGTCCCCGCCAAGGTCGTGCCGTCGGCGGACGTCGCCGTGAGCTCGACGGCGGGCGTTAGGGACGGGACAAGGAGCGCCAGCAGGACGACGAGGCAGTGCCGAAGTGAGGTCATGGATTCTCCCGGGTTGGTTGTGGTCCCCTACTAACGCCGGGATGAGCCGATAGGTTTCCCTCGCCTTTTCCTCCGCCTGCCGGAGGCGCCAGACGCCCGCAACTCCTAGCGATCATTGGCCGAAAACCTGGCTACTTGTGCGGTCGAACGCCGCAGGGTAAAGTTGAGGGGCTTCAGACAATTGGAGCTAGTTTGGCTCGGATCGTACGGGGCCTTCACACGAGCATTCATCCGGACCGAGGAGCGTCAGTCATCCCCCGCATACCAACCCGTTTTTCCATTCGCAAATTTTCAGTGCTGGCCGCGGCGCAGTTCGCCGTCTTGCTTCTGGCAATGCGTTTTCTGGCGCCCTCCATCTGGGAGCAGCAGATCGGAGCCGGACTGCTTGCGTTTCTCGCGACGTTTCTCGCCGCGCACCTCTTCATGGCGTTCGTGGAGTGGTTCTTCCATCGCTACGTCCTGCATTCGGTGGCGTCCTCCTGGCTTCGCCGCTTCGCGGAGCGGCACCGGAATCACCACGCCCTGACACGCATTCAACTGAAGACCGCCGAGGTGGGCGAAGGCCGCATCGTGCTGAACCGCTATCCGATCGTCGAGAAGGAGCAGTTCGAGGATTCCGCGTTTCCCGCGTACGCCCTGGTCGCTTTCTGGGCCATCTTCACGCCGGCGCTGATCGCGCTGCAGCAGCTGTTGCCGCATGCCCCGATCTATCTGGCGGGGTATAGCGCCATCGCCTGGTCCACGGTGAGCTACGAGGTGTTTCACGCCATCGAGCACCGGCCCTACGAGTGGTGGAAGCACGCGACCGAGCATCCGCGTTTCGGCTCGCTGTGGCGGAAGATCTACGGCTTCCATCATTTCCACCATGCGAACGTGAACGTGAACGAGGCGATATCCGGATTCTTCGGCCTACCCATCGCGGACTGGGTGTTTCGCACGTACCATCAGCCGCCGGACCTGCTGCTCGAGGGACGGATCGCCTCCGCCAAGGAGTTCGCCGTTCGATCCCCCTGGGGATTCGTGACGCGCTTGGATCGGTGGGTGCGCCAGCGCGAAGCACGAAGCACGCATCGGAAACGCTCGGCGGCCGCCTAACGCGCCCCGCCGTCGCGAACTCCGTTCCCCCCTACTCCGCTTCCTCCCCGACCAAGTGCTGAAATCGCGCATCACCGTTCAGGCTCACGAGGTCGGGGTCGTTTCGCATCCATGTACGCCACCAGTCTCCATGGGCGATCGTGGCCTCGAGGTAGTGGAGCGCCTTGTCGGGAAAGCCCAGAAGGGCGTACACGCATCCGACGTTGTAGAGGACCTGCGGCTCGGCCGGGTCCATCGCCAGGGCGCGCTCCGCCAGTTGCAGCGCCCGCTCCGGCTCTTCTCCCAGGTGGCAGAGAGCGATCGCGCTGAAGTAGAGCGCGCGCGTATCGCCGGGGTCGATCTCCAGATGCTGCTGGGCCAGTCGCAGCGCCCGGCGATTCGCTTCGTCGGCTTCGGTCTGTCGCTCCAGACCCGCCAGGGCGCTCGACAGCAGCGTCGGCGCTTGATAGTCCTCGGGACGGGCCTGCATGGCGCGCTCGAACCACGACACCGCCTGTTCGAAAAGCCCGCGGGCGTAGTAGCCGCGCGCGCAGAAGTAGTACGCCTCGAATAGACGGGGATTCAGGCGGACCGCCGTCTCGAATTCGCGGTCCGCCTCCACGTACCGCTTCGCCAGCGATCGCGCGACGCCGCGCGCGACGTGCGCCTCGGCCAGTTCCGGGTCGAGCGTCACCGCGCGAAGGCTGGCCCGATCCGCGGCGGACAGATGCTCCTGGCTGGCCTCCCAGAACATGTAGAGGTAGGAGTAGCAGTCGGCGAGCGCGGCGTGCGCCAGCGCGTATCGCGCATCGAGCTCGATCGCCCGCCCGATCATCTGGATCGCGAACTCGATGCTCTTCCGCCGAAACTGTCGGAAGTACTGCCTCCCACGCAGGTAGCATTCGTAGGCCTCGACGTTGGCGGTGGGCGCCTTCGCCATCACCCGCTTCTCCGCGTCGCTCAACACCACACGGAGCGTTTGGGTGATGCTCTTCGCGATCTCTTCCTGAATGGCGAACACGTCCTCCAACTGACGATCGTAACGCTCCGCCCATAGCGAGCGTCCGCTTCGCGTTTCGACGAGTTCCGTCGTCAGGCGCAGCCTGCTTCCCGCCCGCCGCACGCTTCCGTGCAGGACGTACATCGCGCCGAGCTTCCTTCCCACGTCGGTCGCCGGCAGGCCCCCCCTTCGGAACCGCAGCATCGCCGAGCGCGAGAGGACGGTGAGCCCCTGGATCCGAGACAGCTCGACGAGAATGTCTTCCGTGATTCCGTCGCACAGGAAGTCATCCTCCGGAGCGCCGCCGGCGTTCTCGAAGTAGAGCACCGCGATGGACTTCTCGGGCGCCTCGACGTCGCAGGCGGCGAGCCGAAGCTCCTCACGCAGCGCGCGCATCGAGGGGTGGCGCAGCGCGGGCTCCTTCTCCAGGCACTTCAAGATGATGGCTTCCAGCCGAACGGGGAGCGAGGGAACGGTCCACCGCGGAGGGGCGGGCGGCGTATCCAGGATGTCGCGGATCAACGAAGCGCCGTCCGCGTCGGCGAAGGGGCGCTGCCCCACCGCGAGTTCGTACAGGACGACGCCCATGGCGTAGATGTCCGACCGCTCATCCACGCCGGTTCCCTGCAGCTGCTCCGGAGCCATGTAGGCAACGGTCCCGGCCACCATGGATGTGATCCCGGAGAGATCCACCGTCGTGTCGTCGGACGACCACAAACCCGCCTCCCCGCGCTTCGCGAGGGCGAGGCCGAAGTCGAGCACCTTCACGCGACCGTCGGGAGTTACCTTGACGTTGCTGGGCTTCACGTCCCGGTGGATGATCCCCTTCTTGTGGGCGGCGGCCAAGGCAGCGCACATCTGCAGGGCGATCGGAAACATCTCCTTGGGCTCCATCGCTCCCTTGCGGATCCGTTCGGATAGCGTCGTGCCGTCGACGTACTCCATGACGAGCGCGTACCGTTCTTCCACCTCTTCCAAGCCGTAGATCGCCGCGATATTGGGGTGGTTCACGGATGCGAGCGCGCGCGCCTCGTAGACCAGGCGCGCTCTTCGATCCGGGTCGTCCGCGAAGTTCTCGGGCAAAAATTTGAGCGCGACGTCGCGTCGCAGCAGGCGGTCCGTGGCGCGGTAGACGACGCCCATCCCCCCCGTCCCGAGTTCTTCCGAGATGTCGTAGTGGCCGATCGTCTTTCCGATCATGTGAGCCGCTCGTGGTTCGTGCCTAGGACGGACGATGTCGCGCCGGCGACGGGCCGTGACGTCTTCCGGAATTGTGCCGCCGTCTCCAAGAGAGGCGCAACGCCTAGGATCGTAACGCCAGCGCGAGCAGGCGGGGAACTACGTTGCGTCGGTCGCACGTTCCTCGCTCCGCCCGGGTGAGGGGCGTGTGGCTGCCATCCTGGCGTGAGACCTTGGTAGCAATTCCGCGGTTCGCCCATTGGACCGTGGCTCTGTTCGCTCACGAAGAGGAGTATCCGTCTACGCTCCCGCTGGACGGAGCGGTCACGACGCATGGGCGGCCGCGACATCCTCTCCCCCGCTGGCGCCTCTGAGATCTCCCCAGGCAAGTCTCCCCCCATACGGCTCCTCGGCTCCACCCATGGGGTATCGCGTGAGACCACACCAGCTCCCGGATCGCGTGGATTGATCGCTTCCCCAACAACCACGGAGGAATCTGCCATGAAGCGCACACGCACAGTCCTTGTCCTTTGTTTCGCCGTTCTCGCCGTAGCCTCGCTGATCGCGGTCAGCCCCTGTCCGGCGCAAACGACGGAACGACCGCTCTCGGACTGGCTGAACGCACAGGGCACGACCAGCGGATTCACGCCCCCGATCCCCGACTTCCTGGGATGGTACGATCCCACGTATTTCGCCGCCGTGGACTACGCCGGTTTGGCTGCGAACTATCTCGCGACCCACGGGGGCCCCTCCCTTGGAACCTCGCTGACCGGGAGTGTGGTCGAGACGCTCCTTCCCGATGGGACGGTGGAGGTCACCGTCAGCGTGAACGCCCGAAACGCGCTGGCGTGGGCGACGCTCAACGCGTCCGGCGACCCCGCGACCGCACCGACCGTGATCGGGTCGCGTGCCGTCGATCTCTTGACCAACCCCTCGGCGCCGATCGCCCTGGTGAACTCGAGCCTCAAACTCACCTTCACGAATCCGGCGCCCGGCGCTCCGCTTCCCGACATGATGGGTTGGATCACCGGGACCATCCCGTTCACCATCAAGAATCTCACCTACTCCTCGAACGGGAGCGGCGCGGTTCCGGGTGGCGGAAACGCGAGACTGCACATCATCCAGGTCGGCAACTTCAATACGCAGTTCCTGGGCGCCAACGCGGACGGGTTCCCCGTCGAAAAGATCGACGTCCGTTAACATATTGCAAGTAGTGATCTTACAAGCTATGGAGTCGAGACGTTGGGGCGGGCGCGATTCGCGGCGCCCGCCCCCGCTCCATGAGTGGTGGCCTCGAGCGGCCGCGCCCGCTAGGATGATTCGAAGCGATGCGTCCGTGGAGAAATACCTTTACTTCTGAATCCAAGTGGCCGATACTCTCATCAATAGTTGTAGAACCTGACGGTTGTGCGCAGAAGAAAAGCATGCGAACCAGTGCCGCAGGAGAAACAGCCTGCGGCGCTTTGTATATCCGGTCGGTTCATCCGACCGGAGGCCCTGTCAAATCGGCCGGGCCAGCCGTACCGAGAGTACGGCAAGTTTGGGGCAAGTGCCCCGGTACACAAGGAGCACAGAGTGGCAGTAGGAACCGTGAAGTGGTTTAACGAGTCGAAGGGTTTTGGTTTCATCCAGCAGGAAAGCGGCGAGGACGTGTTTGTTCACTACTCGGCAATTTCGGGCGAGGGCTTCAAGACGCTGGCGGAAGGCGAGCGGCTTGAGTTCGACATCACGCAGGGACCGAAGGGGCTCCAGGCGGCGAACGTCCGCAAGGCATAACCCTAGATCTCAATCGAATCGGGGTGGCACCGCAAGGTGCCACCCCGTTCGTGTTTTTGGAGGACGGCGCGGCGGGGCCCCGGCGATCAGGCCGGCCGGAGCGGCAGCCGCACGCACATCTCCGTTCCGCCGGAGCCCGACTGGACGTCGATGTTCCCTCCATGGGTCCTGACGATGCGCAGGGCGATGTCGAGCCCCAGCCCCGTGCCCTCGCCGACGGATTTCGTCGTGAAGAACGGCTCGAAGATCCGCTCTCGGATCGCCTCGTCGATGCCGTGTCCGTTGTCGATGATGCGGACCGACAACCACGCTCCCTCCTCGCGCGCCTCGACGCGCAGCGCGCCCCCGTCGTCCATGGCGTCGATGGCGTTGTCGATGAGGTTGGTCCACACCTGATTCAGCTCTCCGGCATTCCCCCGGATCGAGGGCAATTCTTGCGCGAAGTCCCGAGTAAGGCGGATGTTCTTGAGCTTGAGTTTGTGGTCCAGCATCGTCAGCGTTGTGTTCAGACCCGCGCGAACGTCCGTCTCCTTGTGTTCGGGTGACCGGTCCATGTGCGAGTAGGACTTCACCGAGGCGACGAGCTCGGACACCCGCGCCGACGCCGAGGCGATCTCGGCGACCATGCGGTCCGCGTTGTATCCGCCCCCGATCCAGGCGAGCGCATTCCCAAGGACCGCCTCCGGGACGGACGCTCGGAATCCTTCCAGGTCTTGGAGGGTGATCCCGGCGTCGAGGAACGCTTCGGCCAGCTCCCAGGATTCCGGCACGTCATGGGATTCCAGCCATGCGGCCAGGCTCTCCTCGCGCTCGCTCCGTTCGAGCGGCGACGCGTCCGCGGTCGCGCGCTCCCGGGGCAGATTCCGCCAACGACTCACCGCCTCGAGCGCCGCTTCGTCCATGCCGTGGCGAATCAGGGAGAGGGCCAGGGGGGGCAATTTCGCGAGCTGGTCCGATAGCGCGGAGGCGGCTCGGCGCACGGCGGATGCGGGATTGTTGATTTCATGCGCCAATCCGGCGGAGAGCCTGCCCAGCGCGACCATTCGATCCCGCTGCTGCTCCAGGCGGACGTCGCCGCGCACACGATCGGTCATGACCGCGATGAGCCTTCGGCCGATCTCGGTGCTCACGTGCAGCATCTCGGGGAATTCGGTCTGACGCACGCGGAGAACCTGCGACGGCTCCGCGGCCACGGTCGTGCCGGGATAGTGCGTCATGCGCGAGTACGGCAGCATGCCCGTCACGTCTCCGGCTCGTGTCGTGGCCACGACCAAGGTCTCGCCGCCGACGGTCTCGAATCGCTGGATGGACCCGCGCACGACGAGGAACATGAAATCCGCCGGCTGCCCTACCTCGAATAGATGATCTCCTCGGGCGAGCTCGAGTTTGTCACCGTGGTCGGAGAACCAGGCGATGTGATCCTCGGGCAGTCCCTCGAGGATCGCGACCGATCGGAGCTCGGCTGGTGTGAATTTCATCGGCTCTCCGGTGCCGGAGGGATGAATCGGGCTCAGCGGGCGGCGAGCACCTGGTGCATGAAATAGACCGCAACGGAGCCTTCCCCCACGGCGGAGGCCACCCGCTTCACGGAGTCCCGGCGCACGTCTCCGCAGGCGAACACGCCGGGCAGGGATGTCTCGAGCAAGAAGGGAGGGCGCTCCAGCGGCCAGTGCCGCAGATGAGACCGAGGATCGAGGTCCGGGCCGGTCAGGATGAAGCCGCGCTCATCGCACGCAACGATGTCGCGGACCCACTCGGTCCGCGGCGTCGCGCCTAGAAACACGAACAGGTACTTCGCCGGCACGACCTCGGACCGGTCCGATCGGCCGTCCCACAGCTCGAGTTGTTCCAGACGATCGGACCCGTGGCACGCCCTGATTTCGGTGTGGGTGCGTACTTCGATGTTCGGGGTGTCCTCGATGCGGTTGACGAGATAATGGGACATCTTGGCGCCGAGCGAGTCCCCCCGGAGGATCAGGACGACCTTCTCGGCGAAATCCTTGAAGTACATGGCGGCCTGGCCCGCCGAGTTTCCTCCTCCGACCATGTACACGGTCTGGCCCTTGGCATTCTGCGTTTCGGTGACTGCGGCGCCGTAGTAGATCCCCGATCCCGTCAGGCGATCCGCGCCGGCAGCGGGAAGCAAATTCCAGGACACCCCCATGGCCAGCATCAGCACATGACATGAAATCTCGCTGCCGTCGGAGAGCTTCAAATACTTGTACGGTCCCTCGACGCGCAGTCCCGTCGCCTCCTGCGGCGTCAGGATCTCGACGCCGAACTTTCGTGCCTGGGTCACACCGCGTCGCGCCAGATCGGCGCCCGATAGCCCCGCGGGAAATCCCAGGTAGTTCTCGATCTTGCTGCTCGTACCTGCCTGCCCCCCGGGCGCCTCCATTTCGAGGAGAACCGTGCGAAGCCCCTCCGACCCCCCGTAGACGGCGCAGGCCAAACCGGCGGGACCCGCCCCGACGATGGCCAGGTCGTAGAAGTTCTGGGTGGCGGTGGCGGTGAGTCCGATCTGCTCCGCGATGTCGGCTGGCTCCGGCGCCGTGATGCGAACACCGCTTGGAAGGATGACGAGCGGCAACGCCGAGGGATCGAGATCGACCGCCAACTCCCGCCCCTCCTCGGTGTTCTCCACGTCGAGGAATTGATACGGCACCTGATTGCGGGCCAAGAAATCGCGGATTCGATGCCCTTTGGCCGACCAGCGGTCGCCGATGACCCGAACGCCGCCGAATCCGGGCCGGAACGAGGCGCGCCAATCGTCGAGGAGATCGTCCAGGATGGGATAGACCTTCTCCTCGGGCGGGTCCCACGGCTTCAGGAGGTAGTAATCCACCTGGGACGTGTTGATCGCGCCGATCGCGGCCTCCGTATCGGCATACGCCGTCAGGAGCGCCCGCTTGCACTTCGGATGCAGCGCCATCGTCTCCGCCAGGAGCGTCACGCCGCTCATCTCGGGCATGCGCTGGTCGGAGAGCACGAGCGCCACGGGATCGCCGAGCTCCTTCAATTCACGAAGGATGGATAGCGCGGTCGCGCCGGATTCCGCGCGCAGGACGCGATAGTCGCGACCGTACTTCTTGCGCAGATCGCGGGCGATCGCGCTCAGAACGTCGGCGTCGTCATCGACGGTGAGGAGGACCGGCTTCTTCATGGCAACGACATTGTGGCGGTACGGGCGGCCGAAACGCAACCTGGGTATGACGGGTGCATCGTCGAGGACGGACGCTGTGCCATACTTCGCCCCATGGAGCGCGCGCGCCATCGCAGCCATCCGGCCGGGCTGCTTCGACGGATCGTCGTCGGGGGCGGGCTCGCGATGCTGCTCTTCGTTGCCGTGCGCTACGTGCCTACCTCCGCGCGCCGCCCTTGGGACTTCGAAACCTACTGGTACGCGGCGACCGCCTCGCTCCAGGGCGCAAGTCCCTACGACAGCGAGAATCTGGTTCGTCTCGCCCACCGTCCGGTGGGCATGCCGTTCCTGTATTCGCCGGTGACGGTGCCGCTCCTCCTCCCGCTGACCGTTCTGCCCATCGAGCGTGCGGAGCAGGTTTGGTTCGCACTGAAGGCGCTCTTGCTGGCGGCGCTCGTCTTCCTCTGGCGCCGGTACTTCCTACCCACGACCAGCCTCGCCTTGCTCGGTACAGCGGCCATCCTTGGCTTCAACGGAGCGGCCGTATGGGACTTCCGCACGGGGAACGTGGCGATCGTGGAGCAGGCCCTGCTGTGGTCTGGCTTCGCCGCGTACATTCTGGAACGCCGCCGACTCTTCGCCGCCTGCGTCGTCGCGGCATCGTTGTTCAAGCTCCTTCCCATCGCCTTTCTAACACTGCTTCTGGTTCCCTCCCGCCAATCCGGTCCCCGTTGGCGGCTCTTCCTCGTGGGGATGGCGTGCTTCGTCGTTCTCGTGTTCGCGCCGGGGTTGCTTGGCGCCCCGTGGGCGAGCGG
>QJVW01000086.1 GCA_003235575.1 Candidatus Eiseniibacteriota bacterium
TAGTACTGCTGCCGGTTGTTTTCTTTGAAATCCAGGATCAACTCTTCCCTCTCGGGACTGTAACCGGCAGGGTTGGCCTTCCACTTGTCGAAGCTCCAGTTCTCGTCGGCGTACGCCTCGAACTCGTCTTCCTTCGATTTGCCGCGGTCGTGGTAGTAGAGGTAGGTCACCCACGTGGCGCCCTCGAGTCCCAGATGCACCCACCCGCGCTTGTTGCCGGCGTAGAGATGCCCCGTCCCGGGCACGAGGAGGTTCATCAGGAACGCGCGGCCCGGCGATTTCGCGGACGCGGCGTCGGCATCGGCCGCTTCGTCCGTAGGCGTACCCACGGCGGGGGGCGGCATCGGTTCGGGAACGGTGTCGGCGATGGCGCGTTGCGCCAGAAGGATTTCTTCGGTCGATTTCACATGGAAATCGATGGGAGAGGCGAGACAGGCGCTGGCCCCCAGAATCGTCACCATCGCGACGAAGAGGAGCACGGATGTCTGCTGGTTTCTGTTCAGGGTACGAGCCCCCGTTACCGGGCGGATATGGGGTTTATACAACGACTTAATCATATCTGCTCCGGGCCTACCTGACAATGGCGAACTTCTGGAATGCGATCTCGCTGGTGGCCCCACGTTTCGCTTCGAGGCGTACCAGGTATACCCCGCTTGCCAGTCCCTGGAGCCGGATTTTCTCCACGTTTTGGGCCGGTGACGTTGCCCCCTGCAGGGTGCGCAGCAGGGTTCCGGATGGATCCATGATTCGGATCTCGATCTCCGTCACCCCCTGATCCAGCGTGTACGCAATGCCGATCTCGTTGCCGCGTGCGGGGTTGGGATAGCAGTAGAAGGACCCCTTCGAAACCAGCGCCCCGCGGGCGACGGGCGGCGCGAGGAGCGCATCGTCGAAGACGGAGCTACGCCGGCGATCACCGTGCAGTCCCGCCCACGACGTCCGCGCGCTGACGCCCGACTCCGTGAACACCGCGCTGTCCGCGCGCGCCGCAACCTGGATGACGTCCCACTGACCCTGGTCCCCCACGCCGACCACATGGAGCCATGCCGGTCCGGCCGGGTCCGGGGCGAAATCGGAGCCGTTCAGCGACGTGAGGAGCGGGGTCGCGTCGGGAGAGCGCTCCATGCCGACCGGCCACCCGGCGAGCGATCGCCCGCGATCGTTCAGCGCGACGAGGAGCCCGTCCTGCAGCGCGACGAGGACGTCGGATCGTCCGTCACCGTCGAGGTCGCCGATCACCGGGGCGCCGGCCCCACCGATCGAGCCCGCCTGGTAGCGCGACGCGAGCGCCACCGGCCAACCGAGCGGCTCGACGCCGTTCCGGGTCCAGCGGTGCAGGAAGCCGCGATCGTCCGCCGCGAACACTTCGGGATAGCCGTCCGCGTCGAGATCGCCCACGGCGGGCGCTCCGAGCACGCCGGAGGCGCGCACCGGCCAGCCCGGAAGCTCCGTCCCCGTGAGATCGAAGGCGTGCACGACGCCCGCGTCGGGATCGATCACGACGAGTTCCAATTCCCCGTCGGGTTCGCGATCGAGGTCGATGCCGACGAGGTGCGGGTTGTAGTCCGTGCCGGCGCCGGGATCGCGCCAGACGACGTCGATCGCGCCGACGCCCTTCCCCGCCGGATCGACGATGCGCAGGTGACCGTCGCGCGTTGCGTACGCGATCGAGTAGCCGCCCGCGCCGTGGAAGCGGCCCACGGCCAGATTGCCCGTCACCGCGGAGACGACCGGGGCGCCGCCGTCGAGGATCGTATCGCAGAGCGCCGCCACGAGCGGCGCGACCGTGATGCTGTCGGAGGGGGTTACGGCGAAGACGCGGCCGTCGCTGCCGCCGACGAGGACGCTGCCGCCCGTCGTCAGGACCGGCGCCGTCGTGGCGGCGACCGAAGCGCTCTCGAGCACCGGCGGCCACCCGAAGAGTTGGATCCCCTGCGCCGCCGTCTGGGAATCGGGACGCACGGCGTAGACCTTGCCGTCCTCGCAGGTGGCCACGATCCCCGCGCCATGGCGCGCGAGCGGATTGCGGCGGAAGAGCGAGTCGACGAAGAGCACCGGGCCCCGGATCGCCGCCGGCAGCGGCATGAACTCGCCCGATTCGCGGCCGTTCACGTAGGGGCGGCCGTCGGCCATCCAGGCGAGAATCAGGCTGTCCGCGGCCGTGACCAGGGAGCGGCGCCCGTCGTGGAGCAGGCTCCCCGACGTGGGAGCGCCCAGGCCACGGCCGGCCGCGCTCAGGATCGGCCAGCCGGGCACGCGCGTCTCCGACTCCACGGTGATTCCCATGTCGACGGCGGAGGGCGTCGTGATCCGGATGGTGGTTCCACTCGTGCCGCCGTCGTTCGTGGCCGTGCTCGGGTTCGTGTTCGGCCCCAGCACGGTGTGGTTTCCCACGAAGAACGGATCGTAGGGGCTACCGTAGAAGTAGAACGAATTGAGGTCGCCGATGTCCTTGATGCCGTCCGCCTCCAGGAGCGCCACGCCCAGCCGGTTGGGATTCGAGTTGATTCCGTAGTCGGGGTTCGCGTTCGGACCGCAGACGACCAGGGAGTCCTCGACCACCTCGCCCTCGATGGTGCAGAAGACCGATTCGTCCACGTGCCAGACGAGGACGCCCTGCCCGGGGAGCAGGAAGTCGTACTCCTTGTCCCCGACCGTGTCGGAGAGATCGTCGCTGGAGAGCCCCGGTCCGAGGATGACGTTCGTGGTCGAATCGCGGTCCAGGTAGAGCGCGTTGTCCCCGTTCAAGTCGGTCTGCCGGTTCTCCACCAACAGGTACTCGTCGGCGTCGAGCGGCACGTAGAGAAACCGGTTCTCGAGCTGCGTCGCGCGAAGCGTCGTGGTCAGCGACCGGCCGGGGTCGGTGAACTCGAGGCCGTTGGGCCACAGGATCGATTTGGTCCAGGGGTCGAGGCTCGTCGGCATGATCCCGCTTACGATCACGATCTCGCCGGTCTTCGAATCCTGCACGGCCGTGCCGAGGAGGTACCCGGAGTCCATGTTGCTCCAGACGCCCACCGCGGGAAAGAACGTGTAGATGTCGTAGAGGTCGGGCAAACCCTGCGTGTGCCCGAATTCATGGGCCAGCGTCCCGTTGATGGCGCCCAGGAACCCGTCCTGGTTCTCGGTCTCGGGCATGACCAGGCCGCCGTGAATCCCCACCGCGCCGTCGTTCACCGCCGCCGAATCGCTCAGGCGGATCTGGAACGTCGGGATGTCCCGCTCCGAGTCGCCGCGCAGATCGGACTGGAAATCGGCGCCCGCGTGGAAGACCGCGACCACGTCGAAATCGCCGAACGGGATGGAATCGGTGGCGTCCGCGGCCAGGACCGCATCGCGGAAGAACCGCTGCGCCTCGTCGAACGAGGCGGACCCAAGCGTCCAGGGGCCGTAGCGACCCGTGTCGCCCAGGCGGTAGGCGGCGTTCTCCGCCTTCGGGTAGACGTCGTACTCGACGACCGCCTGCCCGTACGACTGTTTCTCCCAGTACCGCGCCATCGCCTCCAGATGGGAGAGGAAGTACGTGCGGTTGTGGGGCGGCGGATCGATGATCAGCCCGAGCGCCTTGCCGTCGCGCATGTCGAACCGGCCGTCCGGAGTGCTGGTGAGCGAGCCGAGGCTATCGGTGTCGAATTCGATCCTCAGCCCCAGAATGCGGATCGTATCGGGCGTGCCCACGAAGGCGATCGTGCGCGCGAGGCGCCCGTCCCTGGCCGGCGCCAGGAGCGGCGGACGTCGGCCGCTGACCCATGGCGCCCGTGAAGCGCCGCCCACCCGATGCGGGGCCGCCTTTCGGAGTTCGAGCCGCCGCTCGGTCATGAGGCGCATCGTCTCGCGGTCTCGGACCGACAGCGCTTCGCGCGCGGGGCGACGGACGCGCCACGCCGACGGCTGTCGGGCGGAGCCGTCCGCTCCAAAGGCAAACGAAGGAGCCAGGCCCTCGAATGAGACCTGGCTCCCTAGGATCGCGATGAGAATCCAGTGCGTGATTCGCCGCACGGGAATGATCGCTCTAGAACCGGTACGTGGCGGAGAACCGGTTCACGCGGTCGAGGAACTCCGACTGCGGCACCGAGGCGTAGTCGAATCGGAACCCCTTGTACGCGAGCCCGAACCCGTACGTCGGATCCACGATCGTGCCGACCGGATCGCTGATGTATCCGAGGCGAAGCGCCAGGAGCCGGTTGAATTCGTACTCCGCGCCCGCGTTCCAGACGCTGACGCCCAGTTTCTCGCCGGGAAGCAGGAAGCGGTTGGCGTCAACGGCCACCAACACGCGATGGATCTCGTTCTCGAACGGCGTGTAGGCCACGCCGACCTTGAAATTGCGGCCGAGCGGGTCGGACTGATCCTCGTCGATGTAGGCGATGTCGGGTCCGAGGTTCTGAATCACCGCGCCGAGCGACGCCTTCAGCGCGGGCATCTTCCAGAGCATGCCGATGTCGGCGCCGAACGTCGTGCCGCGGCCGGCGCGCCCGTCGAGCGTCACCGACGCCGGCGCGAGGTCGACGCGCGCCAGCTTCAGGGCGACGCCGAAGCCGATGTTGTCCATGATCTCCGTCCCGTACGCGATGGCCGGGGCGACCTCGTAGGAGGTGAATTCCCCCGTCGAGTTTCCCTGGTCGTCGGTCGCCGGGCTCTTGCCGTAGGAGAGGTACCCCACGGCGGCGCCAAGCCCGCCCCATCCCTCAACGTGCTGCACGTACGAGAGGTAGGAGAAATTCACGTCGTCGGCGAGATCCGGAACCAACTGCGTATACATGAAGGAGGCGTTGTGGCCCTGGGCGAACGCCATGGCGCCCGGGTTCCACCAGATCATGTTGGCATCGCCGGAAACGGCAGCGTGGGCGCGGCCCATGCCGTCCGAGCGCGCGCCCGGGGCGATAAGAAGCGACTGGGCGCCGGCCTGCGATTGGGCGTGGGCGGTGCTTGCCAGCCCCGCCAAAAGCAGGAACGTCAAGCACATGGAAGCGATGCGACTCATTCATGACCTCCTTACAGGACAAAAAACTGGGACGCCGGAGCGCCCCTCTCGTGACCCGAAAAGTGTAGCGGAGATTTCGGCCCTCTTCAAGGGTGGCTGCCGGTCACTTGGTTCGGAGCGCTTTGCCCACAGCATCCACGCGGCCGCTTCCCGGCGCTTCGGCGGTAACATGAAACAAGTACACCCCATTGGCCACCTTTTCTCCGCGTGAATCGCGGCCGTCCCATGGAATGTAGTTCTCCCCCGACTTCCCTTCCAGCGCCCAGGCCCGGACCCGCCGGCCCGCGACTGTCAGAATGGTGATCTTGAGGCGGGCCGGCTGGTTGAGACGCACGTGGAGGTAGGTGTCGTCGGCGAACGGATTTGGATAGTTGAACACCTGACTCAGGTCCAACGGCTGCCCCGCGGCCGCGCGGGCGGCCACCTCGATGACGAACGTGGCCACGCCGATGTTGCGATACGTATCGGAGGCATGGACTTCGAGCCGATGCGCCCCGTCCGCCAGCGCCGGGAGGACCAGCTCGACCGTCCCGCGGGTGGCGCTCCCCCGCTCGTACCGGAAACCGGACGTCAAGTCGATGGGTAGCCCCGCGTCGTCGAAGAGCACGAAGATCGCGTGGGCGTTGTCGAACCGGGTCAAGTCGATGCCGCTCGAGTCCTCGAGCGCGATGGTGACGCGGTCCCCGGGCGCGAACGTCGTGTCGGGCGTGGCGACCAGGCTGATTTCCGGCGGCAGGAGGTCCACGCGCGGCGAAAGTCCGACGCCGATCCGCAGCGAATCGACCGCGAGGCCCACGCCGTGCCCCCCGGCTTCCTCCACCAGCGCCTCGACGCGTGCGCCGGGTCCGGACACGCGTCCGTCGACCGGTATCGTCATGCGGATCTCGAACGAGCCCCGAACGAGCGGCACGTCGCCTTGATAGAGGACGGGCCCCGCCAGGTCGTACGGGGCGACCCCGGGAATGCCGCCCTGAAAGCCGCTGAGAAGGCGCCGCGACGGGGGTCCGAGCACGCGTAGGCTGGCGGTCCCGTTGGCGGTCGTGTCGGGAGATCCGTCGTCGAACACGGCGTGCCCGCGAAGCAGCATCTGCTCCCCACGCAGCACGGAGTCCAGCGGCGCTCCTTCCCACACCGCGCGCCCCCGCGGGAGGGGGAGCCGCACGCCCGGTTCGCCGAGGAAGTTGTACTTCCGGACCGAGAAATTCACGCCCCGGTTCTTGGCGCGCGCCCAGGCAAGCCCCGCGGTGCGCAGGGTGTCGACGCGGGGCGTGGCCGGGAAGAGCTCGTCGATGAACGCATCGTTCAACTCGGTGCTCTCCGCACCGAACACTTCCTGCGACGCGGCGAGGGCGATCGCGGCGCCGCCGGACGGCTGGCGCAGCAGGAGTTCCGCCAAACCATCCTGGCGATAGTCGTTGAACCGGCCCACCGTGCAGCTCATGAACGCCCAGACCGGGGGCATGGCCGCGTTCGTCAATTGGGCCGCGTCCGTCGCGCGAAACACCTGTTCGTCGGCGATCACGCTCCCGGAACCATGGCCGACGAAGTCGACCAGCCAATTTCCGCGATTCACCGCGCCGATGAACGCCGCGCGCGCGTCGGGCTTGGACGTCTTGCCGGAGTCGGCGAACGCGTAATCGTTGAGGTAGACCTTTTCGCGGGTCGTCGGGTACGGCAGGTGCTCGCGGTCCTTCCGCTCCATCTGCCGGGTATGGTCGAGCCCCACGAGGTCGCGCTGTTGGAAGGCGCTCCACTTCCAGGCGTCATCCGCGCAGAGAAGGACGCGATTTCTCGCGAGATCGAAGTCCCGGTTCCCCTCGAGAAGGCGCCGCTTGCCGCGAACCATATCGAGCGCCTCCTGCGGCGTTCGCGCCGGGAGTCTTCCGACCGCGAGATCGAGAAGCTGGTCGGCGGGTCCGTCCAAGCGGACCAGCCAATCGTCGGCCACGAACTGCTCCGCCAGGAACGGGTCGTAGGCGTTGTCGTAGGTCGGCACGTAGTCGACGACCCGGAGCCCGGAGTAGTTCAACGGGTCCCCCGAGGCATCGCCCAGGAGGCAGACGTAGAGGGGCGCGCGCGTCCAATGCCTCGAGGCGTAGGCGAGGAAGTTGCGAACCGCGACCGGATCGGGCGACCCGCCGCCGAACTGGGCGAAGATCCGGTCGGTGGTGGCCACCACGGCCCGGGGCGAGGCGACCCCCTCCAGATAGAGCGATCGCTCGGCGGCCAGCGACTCCGCCGCCGCGTGAAACGCGGGCGGCGCCACGACGACGTAGTCGGCCTGATTCGAGGGATCGAGCAGGTTGGAGATCGTGCGTATGCCCGCCGGCGGCGCGAAGAGCGCGAGGCTCGTCGGGGAAAGCGCGCGCGCGCGCGCCACGAGCGCGTAGCGCGGACGGTGTCCCGGTCCGGCGCTGTCCTCCATCGTGAGCGTGAAGGGGGCCGCCGCGCCGCTCCAGGCGACGCCGGTCAGACGAACCGGGCGCGCGGGATCGGTGCGATCGAGGAGACGCGCGGTCGTCGTGTCGGTGACGGCGTCGATCGCGTACTGGTATCGGCCCGCGGGCACGGAATCAACCGCGGCGAAGAAGAGCGTGTCGGCGTTCGCGGCGAGCCGCTTGGGATAGGAGACCTCGAACCACGCCACGTACTGGACGTCGACACGGTTGGGGTCCCCGGGCTCGTCCAGGTTCGGAATGCTGATTCCCACGGTGTCGACCACGGAGAGCCCCACCGGAAATCCGCCGCCGGTGAGATCGTTTGCCTGGCTGAAATTCCATCCCGCCGAATCGACCACGGCGCGATTCCAGGTCAGCTTCGCCGCATGATCGGGGAGGCCCGTGCCGATCGAGCTCCCCGCGCCCCAGACCCGGAAGCGCACCGATCCGGCCCCGCCCGCCACAGGCGTCGGAAGGGCCACCGGATAGACGAGGCTCCCCCCTTCCGTCAGCAGCCGCTCGAACCAACGCTCCCATCGAAGCCCCGGGGTCAGGAGATCGAACTCGCCGATACGATTCTGCTCGATGTGAATCGTGTGCGTGACCGAGGTCCTGGGCGGCGATCCCGCCGCGCTGGGCGTCGCGTCGCGCTCCGCGATGCGCAGCGGCGGCGACGCGAAGGCTCCCGGGCCCCACGTCAGCCACTGCGACGATTCGGTCGTCCGCTCCGGCTCCAGGTACTCCGAGGTTCCGCCTTGGGCGAGATCGGCGCCGAATCCATACGACCCGGTTCCGTAGAAGTAGAGCGCGTCGGCCCCGTTGAAGGCGCCGTCCCCCTCGCCCACCACCTCGATGGCGCATTCGCGCAGCGAGTCGGGACCGAGGTCGACGTCCAGGCTTTCCGGCAGGTCTCCGGGGGGCGCGCGGAAGAGCCGGAACGTCGCGGGGTCGATGCTCCCGACCGCGACGCCGGCGGCCGCGAGGTCGCCCGGGGTCACGCGGTAGAGCCCGAGGCGCGAGGTGCCGATCCGCACCCAGGGGCGCGACGGTTCGACGCGCATCGGTCCGGGGCCGGCGTGCTCCAACGGAGAGGCGGGCGCGCCGGGGACGGACGGCGCCGTCGACGCCGCGCTGGGACCGCGGCCGCGACGGGACGGATACGCCGGGCCGACGGCCTCGGCGGACCCGGTGATTTCCGTCTCGGCCGTGGACGAACCGGCGCGATCATCGAGGGCGGCGACCGGCCGGTCCCACGATATGTCGAGCGTGACCTCCTCGAACTGGGTCGCCATGCCCGTCGCCGGGTCCCAGGTCACGGGGTCGATTTCCACGGCGAGGATTCGAGCGCCGCGCGCGGCCATCGGCGTCACCGACCCCACGAGCGGGCGGCGGGGCGCGGCGGCGTACCGCGGCTCGCGATACGCGTCGAGCACCTCGCCCGCCGACCGCCGCGCGCGCACGGCCGCCTCGCTGAGGAGGCGCGCGAAGGGCACGGGACGAAGCGCGCCCAGCGATCGCGTTCCACCCGGAAGCGCGCGGGCCCGCGCCTCGACATCCCATGGAATCCGAACGAGGACGACGCGGACGGGCAGCTGCGGTTCACCGGCCGGCGCGGCGTCGACGCCCCCGGGTATCGAGATCTCGTCGAGCAGGAGGCCCGCGATCTCGTCCCGGCGGACAACGGCCTCGCCGATCGGCACGCGGACCCGATACCCGTAGGGAGTGACGTCGGATACGGCGGGGCGCGGCGCCTTCGCCGCAGCGGGCGCGGCGAGGAGCGCGGCCACCAGCGCGACAAGCGTCGGGGAGGCGCGGCGTGTGGACATCAACCGCGCTCGATCTTCTCGGCTTCCTCGGGCAGCATGACCGGAACCCCGTCCACGACGGGGTAACGAAGCGCGCACGCCTCGCAGGTCAGCGTGTCGGCATCGCGGTCGTAGTTGAGGTCCCCACGACACTGCGGGCAGACCAGTATGGCGAGCAGATCATCGCTCAGGGGCATTCGACTCCGTCCTTCCTCAAGGGTCACGCGGGCGGCGGGGCCGGATCCGGAGGCGAGGCATCCGGCGCGCCGTTCGCCGCGGCCGTCGCCTCCTCCAAATAGACCCCCATCTTCAGATATTTCTCCAGTCGCCGGTCCAGCAACTCCTGCTTCGGCGTTCCGATCAGGGACCGGACGTGGCGCATGACGGCATCCTGAAGCTCGTCGATCACGTGCAGCTCCAAGAGATCGGATGCGGTCAGGCGGAGCGCCTCGGCGGCTTGTTCCGCCTTGGTCGCGTCCTTCCATAGGATCGCCGCGCACCCTTCCGGCGTGATGACCGAGTAGATGGCGTTCTCCATCATCAGCACGACGTCCCCGACGGCCAGCGCCAGCGCGCCTCCCGAGCCGCCCTCTCCAATGACGACGCTGATGATCGGCACTTTCAGATGCGCCATCTCGAGGATGTTCCGGGCCAGCGCTTCCGATTGGCCCCGCTCCTCCGCGCCCAGGCCGGGATACGCCCCCGGCGTGTCGATGAGGGTCACGATGGGGACGCCGAAGGTGGCGGCTGTTCGCATGATCCGAAGCGCCTTGCGATAGCCCTCGGGATGCGCCATCCCGAAATTGCGGTAGATGTTCTCCTTCGTGTCGCGGCCCTTCTGGTGGCCGATGATGACCAGCGGCATGTCCTCCACGACCGCGAATCCGGCGACGATCGCCGGATCGTCGCCGAACTTGCGGTCGCCGTGCATTTCCACGAATTCGGGCGCGATGACCTTGATGTAATCGAGCGTGTAGGGGCGTCGCGGATGGCGTGCGAGTTTCACGCGCTGCCAGCGCGTCAACTTCGCGTAGATCTCCTTGCGGAGCCGATCCGCCTTTCGCTCGAGGCGAACCAGTTCCTCCATCGCTTCGGGGGACTCCGGCGTCGCCAGGCCGCGAAGGTCCTCGATCTTTCGCTCGATATCGAGGATCGGCTTCTCGAAGTCGAGCCAGGTTCCGTTCATCGTCGTCCTCCCTGGACGGAGCTACACCGCGACGGCTTCACCGCGCTCCGATCCCCGTGAAGGCGCCTCCGCCTCGTCCTCGGCGGACGGCATCGGCATGTCGAGCCGCACGGCGCCGGCGCCCAGGCGCGCGCGCAGCGCGCCGAGCAGTTCATCGCAGGGGTTCACCAGCATGCGCTTGGCGCGCACGGTCGCGGCCGGAGCCGAGGATTCCCGTACCGTGAAGTATACCGGGCTCTCCCCCGGGTGGCGGAGAAGCAGGGCGCGAACGTGTCCGAGGACCTGATCCGAGCTCGACGGCTCGATGTCGAGGTAGAGCGCCTTGTCCGTCGCCGGGTTGGGGGCCGCGACGGCCCGTGCGGACAGGAGCACCATCTTCGGGTCGGCCTCGTCGCGAAGATTCACGCGCCCCTTCACCTCCACCACCGCGCCGGATACGAGGGTCGAGCGGGACCGCTCCCAGAGATCGGCGAAGCACGTGACCTCGACCGAGCCTTCGAGGTCTTCGATCGTCAGAAACGCCATGGGGCGCTTGTTCCGATCCATGTGCGACTTCGAGCCGGCGATGATGCCCAGGAGCGACACCTCCTGACCCTCCGTGCACTCGCGGAGTCGCTTGGTCGAGACGCCCCCGCGCGCCTCCAGGGCCTCGAGCAGCGGCCGATAGGCGGCGAGGGGGTGATCGGAGAAGTAGAACCCGAGCACCTCCTTCTCGCGGCGCAGCCGCTCGTCCATCGGCCACGGCGCCACGTCCGGCAGCGGCGGATCCTGCGCGGCCGCGATCTCCTCCGCGCCGAACAGGCTCTCCTGAGCCCGATCGACCGAGCGCGCCTGCCCCTGCGCCTTGGAGAGAAGATCCCCGACGGCCTCGACCAGCTGGGTCCGCTCGCCGCCCAGCCTGTCGCAGGCGCCCGCCTGGATGAGGGACTCCAGCACGCGCCGATTGATCGCCGCCAAGTCGACTCTTCGAATCAGGTCGGCGAGCGACGTGAACGCGCCGTCCGCCTCGCGCGCGCGCACGATGGCTTCGACGGACCCCTGCCCCACGTTCTTCACGGCGGCCAACCCGTAGCGGATGGCGTCGCCCTCCAGCGTGAACGAATCCCGCCCGGCATTGACATCGGGTGGAAGCACGGTGATTCCGAGGCGGCGGGCTTCCTCGACCAGCGTGACGATCCGGTCGGTGTTGCCGATTTCGCTCGTGAGGCACGCGGCGAGATAGGCCGCGGGGTAGTGCGCCTTCAACCACGCCGCCTGGTAGGAGAGCATGGCGTACGCGGTGGAGTGCGCCCGCACGAAGCCGTATCCCGCGAACTTCTCCATGAGATCGAAGATCTCGCCCGCTTTCTTCCGGGAGCATCCGTTCGCCTCGGCCCCGTCGAGGAAGGCCGTCTTCTGGCGCGCCATCTCCTCGGGCATCTTCTTCCCCATCGCGCGTCGAAGCAGGTCCGCCTGCGCCAGCGAGAATCCGGCGAGCCGGTTCGCGATCTGCATGACCTGGTCCTGGTAGACGATGACGCCGTAGGTCGGCTTCAGGATCGACTCCAGAATGGGGTGCATGTACACGACCTTCGCGCGGCCGTGCTTCCGCTTGACGAAGTCGTCGATCATGCCGGACTGGATCGGACCGGGACGGAAGAGGGCGTTGATGGCGATGATGTCCTCGAACGTGTCGGCGGCCACCTTTCGAAGCAGGTCGCGCATCCCCGACGACTCGAGCTGGAAGATCCCGATCGTCTGCGCGCTTTGGAGCAGCGCGTAGGTCTCGGGGTTGTCCAACGGCAGCGCCGCCAGATCGACCGGCGTTCCGGTCGACGCTTCCACCATGCGCGCGGCGTTTTCCAGAACGGTGAGGGTCCGCAGCCCCAGAAAGTCCATCTTGAGCAGGCCGACCTTCTCCACGGACTTCATGTCGAACTGGGTGGTCACGTCCCCCTTGGAGGACTTGAAGACGGGCACGAAGTCCGAGAGCGGACCGGGAGAGATGACCACGCCCGCCGCGTGCGTGGACGCGTGCCGCGCCAGGCCCTCCAGGGCCAGCGAGGCGCGGACGAGCTTCGCGTAGCGCTCGTCCTGCTTCGGCAGCGCCTTCAGCTCGGGAACGATCTCCAGCGCTTTCGGGAGCGTCATGCCCAGATCGGCGGGGACCATCTTCGCCACCTTGTCGACCTCGGCGTAGCTCAGTCCGATCGCCCGGCCCACGTCGCGGACCACGGCGCGCGCGGCCATCGTCCCGAACGTGATGATCTGGCTCACCGACTCGCGCCCGTAGCGCTGCACGACGTACTGAATGACCTTGTCCCGATGCTCGTAGGCGAAATCGATGTCGATATCGGGCATCGAGACGCGTTCCGGGTTCAGGAACCGCTCGAAGAGGAGGTTGAACCGGAGCGGGTCGATGTCCGTGATGCCGAGCGCGTAGGAAACGATGCTTCCCGCCGCCGAGCCGCGTCCCGGCCCCACGCCGATGCCGTTCCGGCGCGCGTAGTCCGTGAAATCGCGCACGATCAGGAAGTAGCGCGCGTATCCGACCTGGCAGATCGTCCGAAGCTCGTACTCCAGGCGCTCGCTCACCTCGGGGGTCACGGTCGCATAGCGGCGGCGGACGCCCTCGGTGGCGAGGTGGCGCAGGTACTGCTCCTCGTCCGCGAATTCCGGAGGGAGCGGGAAGGCCGGGAGCGCCACGCGCTCGTTCGCCATCTGGAAGGAGCACTGCTCCGCCGCGACGACCGTGTTGCGGAGCACCTCCGGCGCGCCGTGGAACAGGGCGGCCATCTCTTGCGGCGACTTCACGTACACCTGATCGGTGGCGAACTTGAACCGGTCGGCGTCCAGGAGCGTCTTGCCCGTCTGGATGCAGAGAAGGATCTCGTGCGCTTCGGAATCCGCTTGGGTCAGGTAGTGGCAGTCGTTCGTGGCCAGGACCGGGATCCCCATCTCGCGGCCAAGCTCCAGCAGCCCCTCGGCCACCACCCGCTCCTCGGGAATCCCGTGATCCTGGATCTCGAAGAAGTAGTGCTCGGCGCCGTACAGATCGCGGTACCAGGACGCGGAGGTCCGCGCCCCCTCGCGATCGCCGGCGACGATCTTCTGAGGGACTTCCCCGCGGAGGCAGGCGCTCAGGCACAGGAGGCCCTCGGCGTGCGCGGCGAGCGCCTCCTTGTCCACGCGCGGCTTGTAGTGGAATCCCTCCGTGTACCCGATGGAGGAAAGCTTGAGTAGGTTGCCGTAGCCCGTCTGATCGCGGGCGAGGAGCACCAGATGATCGTAGGCGCCTTTGCCGGTCGCCGTGCGCGTCCGCTCGCCGCGCGCGCCGTGGGCGACGTAGACCTCGCAGCCGAGGATCGGCTTCAGACCGGCCGCCTTGGCGGTTCCGTAGAATTCCACGGCGCCGAACATGTTGCCGTGGTCGGTGATCGCCAGGGAGGACATCCCGAACGACTTGGCCCGCTCCACGAGACGGTCAATGCGGCATGCCCCGTCCAGAAGCGAATAGTCGCTGTGGTTGTGCAGGTGAATGAAGTCGATGCTCATGGGTGTGGGAGGCCGGCCCTCCGGGGGACGGCCAGAACCGCAGTCTACACGAGGTTCGTCGCCCGGTGGCGCATTTTCCAGCCCCGTCGAGCCGCTCGATGTGATAGAAACGCGGCGTGAACGCCGCCACGACATCGACGGGCGCCGCCGCGCTCGCCGCACCGACCGCCGCCGATCGACAGCGTCTCTTCGACATCCTGCTCGAGCAGTCGCTTCAATTCGGCGACTTCACGCTCTCTTCCGGCGCGAAGAGCAAATACTACATCGACGTGCGCCGCACCAGCCTTCATCCGGAGGGTTCGCTGCTGATCGCGAAGTTCCTCTTCCCCGTGCTGCGCGACGCGGGCGTCGAGGCGGTGGGCGGGCTGACCCTGGGCGCCGATCCGATCGCGGGCGCGGTCGCGCTGTGGAGCCGTCTTCAGGGCGCGCCGATGTCGGGGTTCATCGTTCGCAAGGAGTCGAAGGCGCACGGCGCCTCGCGGCGGATCGAGGGTCCGTTCCGCGAAGGCATGAAGGTCGCGATCATCGACGACGTGATCACAAAGGGGGGATCGGCCCTCACGGCGTTCGAGTCGGTTCGCGATGCGGGGGGCGACATCCGCCTCGTGGCCTGCGTCGTGGATCGAGGCGAGGGCGGGCCGGAAGAGTTTCAGGGACGCGGCGTGGCGTTCCACTCCGTGTTCCACATCCGCGAATTCCTCGAGGGCCGCGTCTAGCCGGGCGGCGGCGGCGTTCGCGCTTCCGCCGGCGCTTCGGCCGGGGCTCCTTCCCCGTCCGTCGGCGGTTCGGCCGGCGCCGGCGCCGGCCCGATCGGCATCTCCTCTACGGCATCGGGAGCCCGCTCGACATCGGGGCTCGATTCCTCTCCCCATAGCGACGCACCCAGGCTGTCGCTCCACACGGAGGCGTGCAGCACCCGGCACACGCGCTTCGGCTCGGTCTTCTCCACGAATGCCGCCCGCATGACCCGCGGGCACTCCGGCCCCGCGCGGAATCCCGTTTCGGCATCGATCCAAACGTCCACCACATGATCCGGCGGCTCGAACTCCTCGACCGGTAGGTCGCGGTGGGCGGCCTCCATGAACCGGCTCCAGATCGGCACCGCGGCTTGCGTGCCGGTCAGTCCCAGTCGGCGCCCGCGGTCGCACCCGACCCAGACCCCACACGCCATCTGCGGGGTGAATCCCAGGAACCATGCATCGTTCTCGTCGCTGGTCGTGCCGGTCTTTCCTCCCGCCGGGCGCACGAATCCAAATCGGCTCCGCACGCTGGACGCGGTGCCGTGGATGATCGCGCCCTGCAGGATGGAAGCGCCGAGGTACGCGGTTTCGGGACGCAGCACGCGCTTCGACGGTCGCTTGGGCGTCCACCGGACGTTGCCGCCGCGATCGAGCACGGCCTTCACGACCACCGGCTGCACCAGGACACCCCCATTGGCGATGGCGGCGTAGGCCCGCGTCATCTCCAGCACGGATACCTCGCAGGCGCCGAGCGCCAGCGACGGGACATTCCGCAGTTTGCTGGTGATCCCCAGCGTGTGCGCCATCTGGATCACCTTCGGAACGCCCAGGTCCATCTCCAACCGGACCGTCGCGACGTTCAGGGAACGGGCCAACGCGCGCGCCGCCGTCACCTTCCCTTCGTACCCTCCTTCGAAGTTCCGCGGCGCCCAGGGACCGATCGAGGTTTGGAACGTATCGGGCAGGTCCTCGAGCATGGTGGCCGCGGTGATGGGCGGCTTCCGGTTCTGGAACGGCGTGTCCAGCGCGGCGAGGTAGACGAACGGCTTGAACGCCGACCCAGGCTGGCGGCGCGAATCGACGGCGCGGTTGTAGCTGCTCTCCGCGTACTTTCGGCCGCCCACCATCGCCCGTACGAAGCCCGTCTTCGGATCCATGGCGAAGAGCGCCGCCTGCGCGGGATTCCGGCTCACGCCCCCGACCGGCGAGCGCCAGTCCGCCTCGCGGGTTCCGTCGCGCACCGCCTGCTCCGCCGCGGCCTGCATCCGGGCGTCCAGCGTCGTGAAGATCGCGAACCCCCGCGCGTTGAGATCCATTTCCGAGATGTCCCGGGCCAGATGTTCGCGAACGTAGTCGATGAAATAGGGCGCCTTCGTCGTGGGGGGCGGACTCGGAGCGAACCGCATCTTCTGCCGGCGATACGTCGCCGCCTCGTCCTTCCCCAGCCAGCCGCAATCGACCATGTCGTTCAGCACTTGGTCCCGCCTCGCGATGGCCGCCTCGGGATCGCGATAGGGCGAGAGGCGGTTCGGCGCCGGGATGATCCCCGCCAGGAGCGCCCCCTCGGCGACGGTGAGATCACGGGCATGCTTGTTGAAGTAGAAGAGGGCCGCCTCCTCGACACCGCACACGCTCCAGGAACCGCGCTGGCCCAGATAGATCTGGTTCAGGTAGAACTCGAGAATCTCGTCCTTGGAGTACCGCAGCTCCAGCAGGACGGCCAGGAGCGCCTCGTGAAACTTGCGCAGGACGTTTCGTTCGCGCGATAGGAAGAGATTCTTCACCAGCTGCTGCGAGAGCGTGCTCCCCCCCTCGACGACCCCGCCCGCGCGCACGTTGCGAACCGTCGCGCGTCCGAGGCCGAGGAGGTCGACGCCCCCGTGCTGGTAGAAGCGACGATCCTCGCTCGCGACGACGGCGAGCACGACCGGCCGGGGGATCTCGCGCAGGGAGACGAAGGATCGCCGCTCGCGCTGCCGATCGGAGAATTCCGCGAGCAGCACCGGTTCGATGCGCAGGATCCCCCGCGCCCGCGGCTTCTCCCCGTCCTCGACAACCGACGCCAGGGAGCCCTGTTCCACGGTCGCTGTGACGGTGCTGCCGGGTTCCACCGCGCCGGGATAGGTGAAGGGCCGCAGATGAATCTCGTACGCGCCGCCGCGCACCCGGTATTCGCCCGGCTCCCGCGGCGATCGCCAGACGCGCCGGTACCGGGCGCCGTTGAGCGCGTCGAGGAGCGCCGCGTCGGCCAGACGCTCGCCCACCCGCCACTCGGCCCAGTCGGCATAGACCCGCGTGGGAAACTTCCATCCCTGTCCGGCGTAGCGGTAGGAGGCGATCGAAGAGAGGCGGAACCACTCGTAGCCGAAGAAGGCCGCGATCAGGACGAGGAAGAAGAGGAACCATCGGCCCCGGCCGGGCGGCAACCAGGACGGCCGCCAGCGCCACCACGGCGTGGCCGTCGGAGCGACAGCGCGCGTGGCGCGCGATCTCCGCGCGGGCTTTCGCTCGCCCGCGGCAGGTTGAGTCGGTTCGGTCACGGCGTGAGCCTACGAACCCCGGGAAGTAGCGTCAACGTCGGGCCGTGGTCGCGGCGGAGACGGGGCGATGCGTT
Organism: Candidatus Eiseniibacteriota bacterium; assembly: GCA_003235575.1. Taxonomy (GTDB): domain Bacteria; phylum Eisenbacteria; class RBG-16-71-46; order SZUA-252; family SZUA-252; genus SZUA-252. The sequence goes on from QJVW01000086.1 coordinate 17,302, forward strand.
CTCAGCGGCGCCCAGCCAGCACGTCCTCCAACTGACGCAGCCGCGCTGCGCTGCGCGAGTCGGTCCCGCCGGCGGGCGCGCTGAGGAGGAAATCGCGATAGGCGACGAGGGCGTCGCGCTGGTCGTCCGCGCGCCCGGTCAAGAGCTGCACGGCCCACAGACAGTCGGCGTACTCGCGCTTCACACGCGATCGGGTCGGACCGACGACGCTCTTCAGGTGAGACCGCCACGCATCACGCAGCTTTCGCAGCCCGTCGAGGTCGGCCGCCGCCGCCGCCTGCTCCGTCGCCTCGTGCAGGCGCTGGATGGTTCCCTTCGGCGCGGTGTCGGCGGGCTCCGGCGTCGGCGTGTCCGAGGACGCGGGAGCGGGGGCCGGCTCGGGCGCCGTCGTCGTGGACGTCGCCGGTGGCGCCGCCGGTGCGTCGTCGCCGCGCACAACCCGCTCGACCGGCTTTGGCTCCGAGGCGGGCGCGGGCGCGGCCGATGCGGGAGGCGGACTGATCGTCGGCGGGCGCGTCAGCACGACGTCGGTCGGCCACATGTCGTCGTCTTCGTCGCGAGCGGTGCTCTGAAGCGGAAGCGGCGTGGATGGCTCGGTGGAAGCCGTCGCGCTGGGCGCGGGCGGCCGCGGCGCCGGCGCGGCGGGCGCCGGCGTTCGCGTCGTGACCTTGGCGGTCGTGGCCTTCGTGACCGGCTTCGGTGCGACCGGAGCCGCGGCCCTCGGCGCGGCCGCGATCGGCGACGTCGCGACCGGCTTCGCGGTCGCCACCTCGCCGGTCGGGTTCGATGCTCCGGCGGTCGTCGGCGGCGCGAGCGCCGTGGGAGCGGAGTCGATGGGAGCCTCCGCGGCGCGCGGCGGCACGGCGCCGTCGTCCTGCGCGAAGGAAGCCGGCGGCTCCGGCGCCTGCGTCGCGACCCGAGTGGTCGCCCGCACCGCCGCCGGCGGCGCCTGCTGCGCCGAGATGGCGATCCACACCGACGCTCCGAGCAGGCCGACGCCGGCGACTCCGCCCACGCTCCAGAGCAGGACCCGCAAGGCCGCGCTGCGGCGTTGTGCGGGCTTCCGTTGGACGGAAAGCGCTTCCTTGGCCAGGACGACGCTATCCTCGGGAGGAGCGACGTCCAGATTGGCGTCCGCCGGCTCGAATCCCCAGTCGTGGTCGTTCGGGCCGCTCGGTCCATGCTCTGCGGATTCCGCCTTCGCGGTGGGATGCGACGCGGAATCGTCCGGCGGAGCCGGCGCTCCGAGACCGCTGGGCGCCACGTCGAACATCGGGACAACCGGTGGGGCGTCGGGACGTTCGGCGGAGCCATCCCGGCCTTCGTCGATTCGGCCGAGGGCGCGTTCCTCCGCGGCGACCTCGCCTATCTCCAACTCGTCGAAGATTTTCGCGACGGTCCAGTCCGCGGCGTCCTCGGACGGCGGATCCTTCGGGGTCCTCAGCAGCTCGATCGCGACCGCGCACTCCTCGCACGTCGCCAGGTGGCGCTCGAGATCCTCGCGGTCGGGACCCTGCAGCCGACCCGCGGCGTACGATTCGAGCTGTGGTTTCGCTGCGGCGCAGTCCATTCGATCGGCTCCCCGGGGCGCGCGACGGAGACGGCACGGGAATTCCCCGCAACCGTGGCCATCCGCGGTCAACGAACCTATCGGCTTGGGGTCGCCGCTCCTTGACTGTCGACGGGACGGGGCCGGGACGCCCGAACCCAGAGGTATTCCGGTGGCTCGGGGCCCCCCAGTGGCACCCAACGGGGCGTGATGCGGAGACGGAGGACCAGCGCCCGGTCGACGATGATCGGATCGCCGAACGCGTAGGGCATCGCCTCCGGTGGAAGGGGGTCGGGGCGCTCTTCCACGGACCGGTCGACATCGGTGTCGTACGTGAGTCCGCGGATCGAGACATCGCGAAAAACCACGTTAAGCTCCGATCGTAAACGCCTAACATCGTAGACGTTAACGTGGTGGATGTTGAGTCGGTTCTCGTAGCGATTGAAATCGAAGTTGGGGGTCTTGAGGAGGAGGACGCCTCCTTCGTTCAGGGCTGCGGCGGCCGCACGAAGGAAGGCGGGGCCGTCCGCGAGGTGCTCGATGACCTCGCTCGAGAAGACGACGTCCGCCTCGCCGGGACGCAGCGGGAAGGGCCGGGTCGCGTCGTGCACCCTGAAGTCCACGTTGGGCAGCGGATACCGCTTCCTGGCCGCCTCGATCGACTCGCTGGAGACGTCGAACGCGACCACGCGGCGCGCCCGCCTCGCCAGCAGCGCCGCCCCCGCGCCCTCGTTCGTCCCCGCATCCACGACGACCCGGTCGGCGACGTCGGGGAGCGCGAGGTGATACGCGGCGAGATTGACCCGGAGCAACCCCGCCGGCTGTTCCCCCAGAACGTAACGTTCGCACGCGGACCCCGCCGTCACGCCCCCGAAGTCTGCGTAGGGACGGATCCGCTCGTAGTGGGAACCGAGCGAGCCGAACACCAGACGCAGGTTGGCGAAGGCTCTACGGAAGAGCCGTCGGGCGTACGCGACGTCGCGATACCGGACGATCGCTAGTAGGAGTCGGAGGAATCGCAGGGCCTGGCTCCCCGCGCGCGATGCGCGACGGGATCAGTCCGGCAGGATCGCGCCCTCGACAGGGCACGCTTCGAGGCATGCATTGCAGGAGACGCAGTCCTCGGCGACCACGAGGTACCACGTCGTTCCCTTGGCGTTTTGACCATCGCCCTTTTTGATGCAGTCCACAGGGCAGACGTCCACGCAGGACGACTCGCCCTCACATATGTCCTTTACGATTTCATAGGCCATGCATTCCTCCGCAACGGCGTTCGGTCTCTCAGCGCACCCGGAGCATGCGATCGAGCGCGATGCGCGCTCCCTGCTTCGTGGCCTCGGGCACGCGAATGGGGTTCACGATCTCTCCCCGCACCAAGCTCTCCAGCGCCCACAACAGATTTTGCGGTGAGATTCGGTACATGGTAGCGCAGAGACAAAAATCTTTCGACAGAATCACGATGCTCTTTTCCGGCATCTGTTGCGCGAGCCGGTTCACGAGGTGGTACTCGGTGCCGACCGCCCACCGCGACCCGGCGGGAGACTCCCGGACGGTGCGGATGATGAATTCGGTGGATCCGACCGCGTCGGCCTCGGCCACGACCTCGTGCGGCACCTCGGGGTGAACGAGAATGCGCACGTCGGGATCCTCCGCCCGGCGTTCCCGCACGTGCTTCGCGGTGAACTTCGTATGCACCGAGCAGCAGCCCTTCCAGACGATGACGCGCGCGGCGCGGAGTTCCTCCGCCGTGAGGCCACCCTGTTCCCGAGCCGGATCCCACACCATGATCTCCGCCTCGGGGATCCCCATGTCGATGGCCGTGTTCCGCCCCAGGTGCTCGTCCGGGAAGAAGAAAATCTTCTCCCGCTGCGCGAACGCCCACGTAAAGATCGCGCGGCAATTCGACGACGTGCAAACCGCGCCGCCCCGCTCCCCGCAATACGCCTTCAGCGCCGCGGTGGAGTTCATGTACGTGATGGGAGTGACCGAATCGATCCCCAGGCGTTCCAGCGTCGCCCCCGCCTCGTGGACATCGTCCGTCTGGGCCATGTCGGCCATGGAGCATCCGGCGTTCATGTCGGGGAGGATCACGGTCTGGTGCGGCGCGCGCAGGATGTCCGCGCTCTCGGCCATGAAATGGACGCCACAGAACACGATGAACTCCGCTTCCGTCTGCTCCGCGCCCCATCGCGCCAGCTTGTAGGAATCGCCCGTGACGTCCGCGTGTCGAATGATGTCGTCGCGCTGATAATGGTGTCCCAGCACGACCAGGCGTTTCCCCAACGCCCTCTTGGCGGCGGAGATACGGTCGGCCAGCGTCGCGTCGTCCAGATCGAGATAGGGTTCCAGGGCGGCTCGCGTTGTCATCCTTCCAATCTTTGCCGCCCCTCAAGCGGGCGTCAAGGGCTTCCACGCGCGTGGGGGACGAATCGGCCGCCGGTCCGGGGCGTCTAAGGAGTCAGAGAACCGTGTCTTGCGATCCCCCGGCGCGGTGCCGCTGGACCGAACCGCCGTGTGCGCCTACAATCCCAGGCTCGCTCCCGCGAGCCGGGCCCGTGGCGGCCCTCGCGTTCTCTCACGAAGGGGATTCCAGCTTGAGCGCGCCGACGCACGTTCGAATCAACGACTGCAATCTGCATGTCGCGACGGTCAATGGGTCCGGAAGCCAGACCGCCAATGCGACCCTGTTGCGCGCGATCTTCCAGATGGGCGTCCCGGTATCGGGCAAGAATCTCTTCCCCTCGAACATCGCCGGCCTCCCCACGTGGTTCACGATCCGCGTCAACGAGCGAGGCCACCTGGCGCGCACGCGGACCAACGACGTGCTGGTCGCCATGAATCCGGAGACGGCGGCCGACGACATCGCCGCCATGGGGCCCGGGACCGTGACGGTGGTGAACGCCGGCATCCCGCTTCCCGAGCTCCCGTCGGACCGAACGGTCCACGTCGTGCCCTGCGGCAAGCTGGTCGAGCCGATCGTGCCGGACGCCAAGCTCAGGAAGCTGGTCGTGAACATGATCTACGTCGGCGTGGTCGCCCATCTCCTGGGCATCGACGCCGAGGAAATCGACCGGGCGCTGGGAAGCCAGTTGGGGCGGAAACAGAAGGCATTGGAGTTGAACCGCGCCGCGGTGAACGCGGGCTTGGAGTACGCACGCGAGCATCTGCCGCCCGCGCCGGTTCGAATCGAGCGCCGGAGCCTGACCGATGGCAAGATTCTGATCGAAGGGAACACCGCGGCCGCCCTCGGCGCCCTGTTCGGCGGCGTGACCTTCGTCTCGTGGTACCCGATCACCCCGTCCTCCAGCCTGGCCGAGGCTCTTCAGGGATACCTGGAGCGCTATCGCCGCGATCCGCAGACCGGCGAGGCGACGTACGCCATCCTGCAGGCCGAGGATGAAATCGCCGCCATCGGGATGGTGCTGGGCGCATCCTGGGCGGGCGCCCGGGCGATGACGGCGACGTCGGGCCCGGGGTTTTCCCTGATGACCGAGTTCATCGGCTACGCGTACTACGCCGAGATTCCGGCGGTGATCTGGGACATCCAGCGAATCGGGCCGAGCACGGGACTGCCGACGCGGACGTCGCAGGGCGATCTGCTGAGCGCGGCGTTCAGCTCGCATGGGGACACGAAGCACGTCCTGCTCTTTCCCGCCAGCGTGGAAGACTGCTACCAATACGGCATGCAGGCGTTCGATCTGGCGGAGCGCCTCCAAACGCCGGTTCTCGTGATGAGCGATCTCGACCTCGGCATGAACGTGTCCATGGCGGAACCCTTCGCCTACCCCGAGGAGCCGTGGGACCGAGGCAAGGTCTTGACCGACGAGGAACTGGATCGCGTGAAGACGTTCGAGCGCTACCGCGACGTCGATGGGGACGGAATCCCCTACCGGACCATCCCGGGACAACGCCACCCGGCCGCGGCCTATTTCACGCGCGGCTCCGGTCACGACGAGCAGGCGCGATACACCGAATCGAGCGAAACCTACGCCCGCGTCATGGACCGACTCGCGCGCAAGCACGAGACGGCGCGACGCTTGGCGCCGGGGCCCGTCATCGATCGCGCGCCGCACGCCGCGGTGGGCCTCCTGTCGTTCGGCTCGACGGCGTGGGCCATGGACGAGGCGCGGGAACGGCTGCGGGAGGACGGCCTGGAGACGTCGCACCTGCTGTTGCGCGCCTATCCGTTCCATCCCGACGTGCGCGCGTTCCTGGCGTCCTGCGAGCGCGTCTACGTCGTCGAGCAGAATCGCGACGCCCAGATGGCGGCGCTGCTGCGCATGGACATGCCGGACCTGGCGCCTCGCATCCGGTCGGTGCTGCACTACGACGGGCTGCCCATCGACGCGCGGAGCATCGTGGAGCGCGTCCTGCACGGGGAGCGCGAGGAGGTGGTGGCCCGATGAGCACGCCCGCGAACAAGACGCCGTCCGCCGCGCCCGCCGCCAACCGGGTCGGGCTGACGCTGGCGGACTACAAGGGCGCCCGGTCGACGCTGTGCCCCGGTTGCGGGCACGACGCCATCACGAACAGCATCATCAACGCGGCCTTCGAACTGGGCCTGGAACCGCACCGCCTGGCGAAGTTGTCGGGGATCGGTTGCTCGAGCAAGACGCCCGCGTACTTCATGCGCCGTTCCTTCGCGTTCAATGCCGTGCACGGACGCATGCCGTCGATCGCCACGGGCGTCCACATCGCGAACCGGGATCTCCAGCTGCTGGGCATTTCCGGCGACGGCGACACGGCCTCCATCGGCATCGGGCAGTTCACGCACCTCATCCGGCGCAATGTTCCGGTCGTCTACCTGATCGAGAACAACGGCGTGTACGGTCTGACCAAGGGGCAGTTCTCCGCGACGGCCGATTTCGGCACGAAGGCGAAGGTGGGGCGGACGAACGAATTGATGCCGATCGACCTCTGCGCGCTGGCGATCGAACTCGGTTGCGGGTTCGTGGCGCGGTCGTTCAGCGGCGATCCGAAGCAGCTTCGGCCGCTCCTGAAGGCGGCGCTGGCGCACCGCGGCACGTCCGTCGTGGACATCCTGTCCCCCTGCGTGACGTTCAACAACCACGAGGGTTCGACCAAGTCGTACGACCACGTGAAGGAGCACGACGCGCCGCTTCACGACGTGACGTTCATCCCGCCCCACGAGCCGATCACGGCCGACTACGAGCCGGGCGAAGTCCGCCAGGTGACCTTGTTCGACGGGTCGCGCGTCACCTTGAAGAAGCTGGAGGCCGACTATGATCCGCATGACGGCATGGCGGCGATGGTGACCCTGCGCCGCGCGCGCGAGGCGGGAACGTTCGTGACCGGGCTTCTCTACGTGAACGCGCAGAAGCCCGCGTTCGACCGCGAGGTCGGCATGGTCGAAGCGCCCCTCGCCTCGCTGCCGCTCGACCGGGTGCGCCCGCCGCGGCGCGTGCTGGAAGAGATCATGGAAGCGCACCGGAGCGGCGCGGCCCCGCGTTGATCGCGCGGGGCGACCCGGCCCCGAGCCTCCCTAGGAAGCCCGCCCGCGCAGCCGTTCGACGAGGCCCGCCACGAGCCGCCGCGCCCAGAAGGCCACGACCATCGACCGTACCGCGCGCGCCATCGCCGCCTCGGCCGGAGGGGGTCCGCTTGTCGTCAGGAGAAATCGGTCGGGACCGTCCGCGAAGGTGACGTCCGCAACGCCGGGGAGCGCGCGGAGCGCCGACGCGGCGCGGCGTACGCAGAGGGTGGAGCAGGCCAATCCCGTCACGCGCACCTCGGTGATCCCGTCGTCCCGACGACGAACCGAGGCGACTTCGGGGCGCTCGAAGATGTTCCGGAGCCCCGGCACCTACTCCTCGTCGGGCTCTTCGTCCTCGCCGCGCGTGGTTCGGTAGTAGACGCTGAACTTCTTCCGGCGACGCTCCTGCTGGCGCTTGGCCCACCAGGCAGACGGCGATGGAAACCGGAATCCACGAAACGCGCCCCAATTGCGCAGGTAGAGCCAGCCGAAGATCATCCCCCCGAGGTGCGCCGCATGCGCAATGCCGCTGTGCGACATGTAAATGGTCGACCAGAACGCGATCAGCCCCATGATCAGGACAAGCCACTTCGCCTTGATCGGCAGAACGAAATACACATAGATCAGCTGATTGGGGAAGAGAATGCCGTAGGCCGCCAAAATCCCGAAAATCGCGCCCGAGGCGCCGACGATCGGAACGTACGAGTTCCACGAGACCAGGACCGAGCAGATCCCGGCGCCGATACCCGTGATGAAATAGAAGCGCGCGAACCGCTCGCTGCCCCAATGTTCCTCCAGCGCGCTGCCAAACATCCAAAGCCCAAGCATGTTGAAGCCGATGTGGAACCAATTGAAGGTGGAGTGGAGGAACATGTACGTCACCATCTGCCACAGAAAGAAGTTGTGCGTCACGTCGTACGGCGTGAGTCCGAAGATTTGCTCGAGTCGGGTCTGCGCCATGCTCGCCGCCAGGAGCTGGAACGTAAAGGTCCCCACGTTGGCGATGAGCAGCGCCTTCACGACCGGCGTCATCGATCCGCCGAACATCGACGCGCGGGGCTGGCTCCAGGTCGGTCTCATCGCGCACCCCCCGTTCCCGGGACCGGGGCGCCGGCGGCTCCCAGGTACGCATCCCGGTCGTCCTGCGTATCGTCGAAGGCCTGACGGATCAGCGAGTCGAACTCGACGCGCAACTCGGCCTGCCGGCGTTCCATGGCGCGTGCGGCGGTTTCGATCATCGCGTCGATGCGGTGCTCGCCCTGCGCCTCGGGCGTGCCCCAGACGAACGACGGGACGTAGGCCGGTTGCAGCGAGGTGCCGTAGAGGTTGCACCCCACGCCGATCACGCATCCCGTCGGCAGGGTGGCGCCGATGCCGGTCTTCGTGAAGTCGCCGATCACCGAACCGAGGAGCCGCTGCCCGCTGTCCACGCCCTCCTTCGCCTTCCACGTCCGCGCGGTGCGATAGAAGCGGACGTTCGAGTAGTTGTTCTTCAGGTCGCTCGTGATCGTGCCCGCGCCCAGGTTCACCCATTCTCCGACGAACGAGTGTCCGAGGAACCCGTCATGCTGCTTGTTGGCGAAACCTTGGAAGATCGTCGCCTCCACTTCGCCCCCCACGCGGCAGACCGGGCCGAGGACCGTCCCCGCGCGGATCTGAGCGCCCGCTTTCACGCGCGAGCGCTCCCCGATCACGGCCGGGCCCTCGACGTAGGCGAGCGGCTCGACGACGGCGTTCTCTTGGATCAGCACCGGCCCGCCCTCGGCGTTCACGACGGCGCCGGGCATGACCCGCGCCCCGCGCGCCACGTGCAGGGCTTCGGGCTGGAGCACGTGCGCGCCCGTTTCGATCGTTCCCCGCACGGTTCCCGCCTGGAAGGCGTAGCGGAAGTCCTGGACGATCTGGCGCGGGCTCCAGCGGATCAAATCGGCCGCGGAGTCCGCCAGAAACGCGTTCACCTCGGCGGGATAGCGAAGGTCCTGAAAGGCCGTTTCGGGCTCACCCGCGCGGAGATGGCGCGCGACGTGCTCGACCCGAGCGCCCGCCACCTTCGCGGCGAAAAGCGTTCCCTGGGAGAGGAACGACGCTTCGCTGGGCGAGGCGGCCAGAAAGTGAAGCATCTCGTCGTCGGTCATGCAGAGACGGCCGTTCAGGAACAGCGTCTCCTCCGCCGGCGGATCCCCGATCCGCGCGGTCGGGTAGACGTGCCGCGTCCACTCCTCGAGCTCCGGACGGACCATGAGCGTCAGGGACGCATCCGGGAACGCGCGCACCAGTTTCTCGACCAGCGTGAAGGCGCCGCATCGAAGGCCGAACACGGGCCGCAGCAGCGCGAGCGGGCCGAACGCGCGCACGGCGGGGTCCTCGTAGAGACATAGATTCATCCGGCGAGCGTAGAGGCGCGCCCTCCACGCGTCAAGTGAGGTACAATGCCGCCATGAACGATCCGGAGACGGTTCGCGGTCCGAGCGCGCCGCGCGCGGGCCGCGGCACGCCGAACGGCACGACGACGACGAGCGAGCCCTCCGCCCGCGCGCTCCGGTACCGGGAGCATCGGGTGCCGCGGCGCCACCGCGTGTTCGTGAATCGAAATCTGCGCATGAGCCGCATTCGCGCGATCGGGTTCGATCTCGACCACACGCTGGCGCACTACGATCCCCTGGCCGTCGAGCAGCTCGCCTTCGACCTCACCAAGCGCAAGCTGGTCGAGGTCAAGGGCTATCCACGCGAGATCCTCGCGTTCGAATACGATCCCCAGTTCGTCATTCGCGGCCTGGTCGTCGACAAGAAGCGCGGCAACCTGCTGAAGATGGACTACTTCAATTTCGTCTCGCGCGGCATGCACGGACTCTCCCCGCTTCGCTCGGAGGACCGGCGTCGCGCCTATCGGACCTCGCGCATCCGCGTGGGCCACGAGAACTACGTCTCGGTCGATACGCTCTTCCACCTTCCCGAGGTTCACCTCTACGCCACCCTCATCGATCTCCTGGAGAAGGGCGGCAAGAAGGGCTCCGTCGACTACGAGTCGGTCTACGCGGACGTCCGGGAGATGATCGACGAGGCGCATCGCGACGGCAGTCTCAAATCGGTCATCACCAGCGATCTCGATCGCTACATCCGCTTCGATCCCGAACTGCGCATCGTGCTGGAGGAGTTTCGCCGATCCGGCAAGAAGGTGTTTCTCCTCACGAACAGCGAATGGGCGTACACGGACAAGCTGCTCCAGCACCTCCTGCAGCGGGGCCGCCGCGCACCGGAGCACTGGTCGGAGATGTTCAGCGCCGTGATCGTGGAGGCGGGAAAACCCGCGTTCTTCAGCGAGACCGGCGCGCCGGAGCCGATCGCGGAGCTGCGGGGACGCTCGCTTTCCTGCGTGACGGGCCGGGGCGGAGGCGGGCCGCACTTGGAGCGCATTCTCGGCGTCTCCGGCGACCGCATCCTCTACTTCGGGGACCATACGTACGGCGACATCCTGCAATCGAAGCGATCCCTGGGATGGCGCACGGCCATGCTGGTCCCGGAGCTCGACCGCGAGATCCAGGTGACCCAGGAACACGCGAAGGATTTCGATCGGCTGGGCAAGCTGTCGTCGGAGCGCCACCATACGGAGATCGACAAGGCGGCGATCGAACGGGAGTTGCGGCGACTGACGGCGGTGCTGGAGGAGGGCGACACGACGGACCCCGCGAAGCGCCAGGAGATCGCGGCGAGGATGGCGGAAATCCCGCTCCAGATCGCCGCGCTGGAGGCGCGCCTGACGGAGCTGGCGGGCGAGATCGAGAGCCTGCAGGTGAAGATCGACCGCGCGTACAACCCCCGCTGGGGCTCCCTGTTTCGCGAGGGCAACGAGTCGAGCCGGTTCGGACACCAGCTGAAGGACTTCGCCTGCGTGTACACCAGCCGTGTGTCGAACTTTCTACACTACCCCTGGTCCTACTACTTCCAGTCCCCCGTCGGGTACATGCCGCACGACATCTAGCGGGGGCCCTGCGCCGCGCGCGCCCGGCTAGGGCGCGGACGCGGACGCCACCGCGGACCGCACCCGTTCCAGCGCCAACGACCGCTGCGCCTGTGTGAGAGATCGCGCGGGAAGGAACGTCAGGACGCTGCCGTGCCGTCCCCCCGGAACCACCAAGATCCCCTCCGACCGTAGCCACGATTCCGCCCGGCGCGCGCGGGCCGCGCCCGAATCCTCCGATCCCGCGTCTCCGACGAATTCGATCCCCGCGAGCGAACCTTCCCCGCGGACGATCACCTGCGCCTCGGATCCCCGACAGGCCTCCGCTAGGTCCGCCGCGAACGCTCCCGCGACGCCGAACGGCGGCGATTCGCCCGTCAGCACCCGAAGGGCCGCCAGCGCACCGGCGCACGCGAGGGGATGCGCGTAATAGGTGCTCGCGTAGGGAGCCTCGCCGGACGACGGCGCGTGCTTCGCCCAGACCTCCATGATCTTCGGCCGTCCCAGAAGCGCGGCGATCGCGACGCCCCCGCCGAGTCCCTTCCCCGCCGTCAGGAGATCGGGCTCGGCGGCCGTCCCGCACCGTTCCCACGCCCAGAGGGGACCTGTGCGCCCCGCGCCGGTCAGAATTTCGTCGTAGATCACGAGCATGCCCAGGGCGCGGGCGCGTTCGCAGAGTCGGGGCAGGAATTCCTGAGGCGGCACGATGACGCCGGCGCGTCCCTGAATCGGCTCCACGATCACGGCCCCCGGCGGATCCGGCCCCGCGCAGGCACGAGTTACGCCTTCCCAGGCCTCCTCGAAGCAGGTCAGGTCGCAGGCGCCATCGCGACAGGCGGTCCGCGCCGTACAGCGGCCCGATCGAGGGAACGGGATGTGCATGGCGCGGGGCGGCCCGCCCGGGAGCGTGAGGGTCGGCGAGGCCGGAGCGTGCGTCACCTCCAGCGCCGCCCCCAGCTGCCCGTGGTAGCCCCCCTCGAAGGCCACGACACGCCGGCGGCCGGTCACCAGCGCGGCGGTCTTCAGGGCCAATTCCACCGCCTCGGAGCCCGTGGACGCCAGGAGCACCCGCGAGAGTCCGCCGCCCAGCGCGGCAAGGCGGCGAATCAGCTTCTCGCGCGCCGCGTTCGGCTGAAGGTCGCCCAGGCCCTGCGTCATCCGCCGCGCCTGGGCGGCCACGGCGCGCGTCACCTCGGGCGCGGCGTGGCCGAGCGACGCGGCGCCGAACCCCGAGGTGAAGTCGAGATATCGATTTCCGTCGAGATCCTCCACGACGGAGCCTTTGGCCCGCGCCCAGACGATGGGGGTGTCGGCGGTTCCCCAGATGGCCGCCCCCTCCGCTCGACGGAGTCGTCGCGCCGCGGCCACGGAGCGGGGCCCCGGGGGAGCGGCGACGATGGCGGGAAGCTCGTCGCCGCGGAGGGGCGGGCGACGGTTCATGCGGCGGCCCTCCGGGTTTCGACCCAGGTCACGCCCGCGAGAATCATCACCGCTCCGATCATGAAGATTCCCGTGAACCGCTCGCGGAAGATGATCCACGAGAGGACGCCGGTGAGAATCGGCTGCGTATTGGTCGCGATGGCGACCTTGGCGGCGTCGAGATGGCGCAGGGCGTACATCCAGAGCGGATAGGCAATCACGGACGTTCCGATCGCAAGGTACAGAATCGCCAGCCAAACCGGCGGCGCGATCTGGTGCAGCGGCGGTATCGCGCCGGGGACCAGGAGCGCCGGAAGCGCCATCACGGTTCCGATGACGATCGCGCCGGTGGTGACGGCCATCGCATCGTACCGCGCGAGGAGCGGCTTCGACAGCACCGTGTAGAGCGCCCACCCGAAGACCGCGACCAGGATGAGCAGGTCTCCCTGGAGAATGCCGATCTCGCTGCGAAGTCCGCGCTCCAGCAGGATGAGCACGACGCCCGCGAACGCCGTCCCGATCCCGAGAAGCGACGACCAGGGCGTTCGCTCGCGTAGGATCCCGCGGGCGAAGAGAAAGACGACCAGCGGCGTGAGGGCGTACAGAAGGGATGCGTGGCTGGGCGTGGTGCGGACCATGCCGAACAGGAAGAATCCTTGGTTGACCGGCACGACCAGGAAGCCGAGCAGCGCGATCCGGGGCCAGTCGCGGCGGTCGAATCCCTTGACGCCGCGGAACCGCTGCCAGCCCCACAGCACCGCCGACGCGAGCACGAACCGGATCAGCGCCACCGGGAGCGCCCCGATCGCCATGACGGCGCCCTTGGCGAATAGGTGCGTCGCGCTCGCCAGCACCTGGTTTGCGGCCAGCGCGAGCGGCACGCGGGGGTTTCCGCGGATGGGGTGTCCTTTCAGGAGAAGAACGACGGCGGGCCAGGGGCCGGCCGATGCCGGCTGGTGGTTTGCCCGGGGGGAGGGTAGCCCAGCCCCGGGGGTTCCGCAACCGGCTGGCGTCACGGCCCCGAATGCGCTATTCTGGTCGGCTCCGGAGGAAACCAATCAATGATGGATGCCGAATTTCGGAACTACCTCCGCGCCGCGCAAGGGCCGGAGCCGGATGTATCGCTGCGTGATCCCCGTTGGCATGAAGCCGAACGGATCGCGCGCACGCTGATCGAGACCAGCGCCGCGGAACCGGGACTGAAGTCCCTGCTGAACGAACCGCTGCGCAAGAAGCGGTGGGATCTGCTCCTGCTGAGCGGGTTGCTGCATCAGGCGCTGGGCCATCGCCCCCTCGCGCTCGACTGTTTCGAGATCGTCGGCGACAAGTGCGTCGCCGCGGACGACCGCGATGCGGTGGAGCACCTTCTGCCCCGCTTCCTCGAACCCGAGCCCACGACCCAGGCGGTCCGCTTTCTTCACTATTTGGCGAACGGCGCCGCGACGGAGGAGGAACGGATCGAGCTGTTGCGCCGCGCGATCGGGATCCGCCCGGCGGATCCCGATCTCCATCTCGATCTGGCGGGCGCGCTGGAGCGCGCCGAGGATCCCGACGCCGCCCGCGAGCACCGCATCCGCCACCTGGAGCTCTCCCTGGAGGACGCCCGGCCGAAGGGCCTGGCCGAGGCGGTGGCCCGCGCGGTGGAGGAGGATCTGACGCACGAGCCGGGCCGCGTGGGGAGCATCGTCCTGCGCTACGCCGCGAAATCCAAATGGGAGGACGCGGAGGCCGTACTTGAACTCGCGATGCCCACGTTGGAGGCATCGGCCGGGGGCCTCCTCTCGTGGGACGACCTCGCGTTGCTCCTACCCAAGATTCCAGCCACTGACGGCGGCCGCGAAACGGCCGCCGAACTTTTGAAGATCGTCGTCGCCCGCGAACCGCAGCCCGAAGCGATCGTGGAGGGCTCCAGGATCGCGGACCCGTCCGTCGACGCCAAGGAAATCGTGGACCGCGTTCCCAAGATCCTGGCGTTGCCGCCCGGGGCCTACGTCACGCACAGCGCCTGGGGCCTGGGTCGTGTGTCTTCCAGCGACGGCGAGTCGGTGCAGCTCGATTTCCCGGAGCGCAAGGGACATCAGATGTCGTTCGCAATGGCCTCGAAGTCGTTGCTCCGCCTGCCGAGCGACGGGCTCCGCGTGCTCGCCATCGAGAATCCCGACGGCTTCCGGGAACTGGCCAAGAAGGGCGATCCGGAACTGCTCGCCCGCGCGCTCCGGGAAGTCGGCGGCAAGGGCAAGGCGGCGACGCTGAAGTCCCGATTCGAAGCCGCCGAGTCGGGCGCGAGCTGGGCGACCTACTTCAAGAAAGCGAAGGAAAAGGCGAAGGACGATCCGCGGTTCGATTTCGGACAGGCGTACCAGAACATCTACGCCCTCGCTCCCGAGGGAGGGCCGGGGCGCGGCACGGTGCTCCCCCGGCTGGCGCCACGCGCCGCGGCCCAGGGCCTGACGATCATCAAGAAATTCCTCCGCGAGCACCCCGAGGAGGAGCACCGGCTTCGGGATCACGCAGGTGCGACGGTGGCCCGCTGGGTTCACGCGGAGGGCCTCGACCGCGCCGGACGCGCGCAGGCGCTCTGCTACGCCGTTGGGTGGAAGAGCATGACGCGGGAAGAGGCGGTGCTCGCCCTCGGCGACCTGATCCACGAAGGGCTGTCGCCCGACGATTTGAACGTCGGCGTGTACCAGGAATTGTTGATGGACTTGGCGGAGGGCTCCCCCGACGAGGAGGCGTTCCTTTGGAACGCCTTCCAGAGCCGCCTGCCGCGGCTTCGAGACCGGGGCCGCCAGCGACTCCAAGACTTACTGGGCGAAAGCTACCCGCGCGCCATCGAACAGCGGATGCAGCGGAGCACCGACACCCCGGCGCTCTCGGCCCGCCTGATCGAGCATTTCGCGAACCAGCCCGACGACATCGGCGCGCCGCCCCCCGCTTCCCTGCTGGTGGCGACCATTCGACTCTTGGAGCGCGACCTTCCCGACGGGATCCCCGAGCGGCTGCTTGGCCTCATCGACGAGACCGGGCTCTACCGCCTGCGCTTCTCCACGTCGCCGCCGGACGCGGAGTCGATGGAGCAGATCGAGCGGACGGTCATCGCCTGGAGCGGCAGCGAGCGCCGTCTCGTCCCGATCCTCGACTTCCTGCGCGCGATCGGCCACGCCTCCATCGGCGAGGCCTACGAAGAGCGACGGAAGGCGCGGGCGAAGAGCCTCCTGGAAGGCAAATCGACCGATGACGTGGAAACCCGCTTCACGCTGATGACGCGTACGACGTATCAGCGGCTGGAAGCCGAGCTGCGGCGTCTGGCCCTGGAGCTGAAAACCACGATTCCGGCCGCGATCGAGCGCGCGCGGCAGCTGGGCGACCTCAAGGAGAACGCCGAGTACGAGGCGGCGAAATTGAAACAGGCGAACGCCGCGAGCCGCGTGCAGGAGCTGATCACGCTGTTGGAGATGACGCGGATTCTGGAGACCCTGGAAATCGACCCCAGCCGCGTCGGCGCGGGAACCGAAGTGACCCTCACGCCGCTTGGCGGCGACGGCGCGGACACGCCGGTCCGTTTCTGGATACTCGGCGAAGGGGACCACCTCTTGGGGGACGGCATCCTCTCCTATCGCGCCCCCATCGCGCGCCCGCTCCTGGGAAAGAGCGCCGGCGCGGAGGTGGACATCGAGTTCGAGACCGGCGTTCGCCGGTTCCGGATCGAGGCGATTCGGCGCCGCCTACCGGGCGACCCCGTAACCGCCTGACGCGGGACGGATTCGCACCGCGGCGCCCCGCGCTGCATCTCAGGTAGTATGTAGTCCCCACCGATTCGGGGAACCAACGGAAAGGAGAGTCAGGAATGGCGAAGCACGTGCTGAAGCCGCTTCCCTACGCGAACGATGCTCTGAAGGGAATCGGCTCGAAGACGATCGAAATTCATCACGACAAGCTCTACGCGGGCTACGTGAACAAGCGGAACGAGATCGAGGAAGCGCTGACCAAGGTGGACCGGAGCAAGGCGAACCAGATCTACTCCGACATGCGCGGCCTGAAGAGCGAGGAGACCTTTGCGGCGAACGGCCAGATCCTTCACGAGATCTACTTCTCCGTCATGGGGGGCGACGGCCAGCCGGTGGGTGAAGTCGTCGACAAGATCAAGGAAGACTTCGGAACGTTCGCGGCGTGGGAGGAGGATTTCAAGGCCTCCGGGATGTGCGCCCGCGGCTGGGTGGTGCTGGCGTTCGATCCGACGGACGGGCGGCTGCACAATTTCATCGGCGACGCCCAGAATCAGGGTGGCGTCTGGGGCGCGGTGCCGATCCTGAACGTCGACACCTACGAGCATTCGTACTTCATCGACTACGGTTCGGATCGCAAGGCCTACCTCGAAGCGTTCATGCGCAACATCAACTGGGCCGAGGTCAATCGCCGGTTCGCGGCGGCCACCCAGATGGCGATGGCGAAGAAGTAGCCTCGCGCCAGGCGGTCGATTTCGATCCGCCGCGCGATTGCAGTCCAGCGGGCGTCCGTGCGAAATGCACGGCGCCCGCCTCTTTTTGACCTCTCCCCCCAGCCACCCTCCCGCTAACCGCTTTGTTTTCAAGATATAACGATCGCGCGACCAAGGGCGCATCTTCGGCATAGCCCTTGCTGTTCAGAAGTCGGGTTGATTCGAGTTTCATTTGTCGTCTGTTCGCGATGGGGATCGCGAGAACCAAGGAGACCGACATGAAGACGGTGGTTCGGTTCACGCTGGTATTGCTGACGGTGGCAGCCTCGCTCGGGATGAGCGGCTGCACCGATGAATCGTCGCGCGCGGTGCTCACGGTCGTGAGCCTGAACGGAGGCAACACGTACTACAGCGACCTGATCAACGAGGCCGACTCGATGCACGTCTACATCCCGGTCGACGAGATCGCGGTCGAGCTGGGCAACATTCCGAACGCCGGCGGGGATCCGCTGGCCCCGGGTTCGCCCTTCTCGGAGATCGTGGTCACCGGATTCTCGGTCACCTACACGCCGGCCGTCTTCGCGCCGGTCAGCGGAGGCATGAACCTCCGCGTCCCGTCGGGAGGCACCGCCGAGGGCTCCATCACGATCAGCAATCCCTCGGAGAAGGCCGCCCTGCTCGGTTCGCTCTCCACTACGGCCACGGCCACGGCCACGATCACCTTCACCGGCTACAATCACATCAACGGCGGCAACAATGGCGACCACGTGACGGCGGTTGGACGACTGACGGTGCAGGTGGACAACTTCGGCGACGCGGACGTCAACTAGCGACCGCGCGACGCGACCAGCCTCGCGATCCCCTCGGCCCGGACGGCAACGTCCGGGCCGTTCTTCATCCGGTGGAAGGCGTTACTTGGAAACGGAGGCCGCGCCGGCCTTGGGCTTGTGGGGCGAGACCTTGACGATGACGACGCCCCAGGCCTGACTGCGGTGGAACACGGTGCCGAGGACGTCCACCTTCTGGTGGATGTACTGCATGAGGGGGTCGTTCGGGTTGCGGCCCGGCAGTTCCCCCGCGACGAAGTAGATCCGATCGATCTCCCGGTCGTAGATGGCCAGCGTCTGGCCGGACCGCGCGCAGTCGACGGCGCACTGGAAGTGCCCCTTGCCGATGGACTTCTCCCCGGCCTCGAGGAAGCAGGCCGGATCCATGACCTCGCCGGTGATCGTGGTCGTGACACCGCCGCCCATGGCGAGCCTCCCCGGCGGTACGCCCGGAAGCGAGACGTTCTTCCCGCCCGGAACCGGGGTCGGCGTCTCGGCCACCGACTTCTCGTTCGAAGAGGTCTTCGCGTCCGTGGCGTGGTGATCGTGCCCGGAGGCGGACTGGGAGACGGCCAAGCCGGGATGCCCCAGCCACGCCGCCGCGACGAAAACGAAGAACGAAACCGCGAGCGCGGCATGGTTGCGCTTCATGCTGTGTTCCCCCTATCGCGCCCTTTGGAATTCCAAACGGCTTCGGCTAGTTTCCGCCCCCTGGGGTGATCTCGGCGATTTTGATCGCCGTGACGCCACCACGGGTGTACGTCCTTCCGGTGACGGTGACCTTCTTCGCCACGTACTCGATGACCTGCGCGTTCGGGTCTTCACCCGGATTCTCGGTGGCGATCAGGTAGAGCTTGTTCGACTTCTGCTCGAGAATGGCGAGCACCTGCCCGGCCTTGGCGCAGGCGATGGCGCATTCCTGGTGCTGCGCTCCCTTGGCGCCGTTCACGATCCAGCATGCGGGGTCGACGACTTCGCCGACGATCGTCTTGATCGCGGAAGTCTGCGCGGCCGCGAACGATGCGACCGAAAGCGTGATCAACGCCACGACGGCGATTACAGCCCGAAACGGCTTCATGCGATTCCTCCATGCGTGCCTGGTGTGGGGGGTCCCTATCCCGTTCGGGCGATGGTACCAAAGGGGGTAACCCCCCGCAAGGCGAGCGGGTTCCGGTGGATGGGGGGTCGTGCGCCGCCATCTGGTATCATGGCCGCTTCATCCGTCACGACAGCCCTCGAGGAGCCCATGCCTTCCCCTTCCCGACGTAGCCGTTACATCCCCTTCTCCCCGATTCGCGCCATGTTTCGACTCGCCGATGAGATGGACCGCTCCGGCAAGGGCCCCGTCATCCGCTTCCACGTCGGCGACCCCGATTTCGCCCCGCCGGACGCCGTGGTCGAGGCGACGCACCGCGCGATGCGGGAGGGAAAGACGCACTACCCCCAGAGCGTCGGCGTCCATGAACTGCGGCTCGCGCTCACCGAGAAGGTCACGCGGCGGAACGGCATCGCGGCGGAGTGGGAGCAGGTCGTGGTGGCTCCGGGCTCGACGGAAGCGCTCCTCGCGGTGATGGAAGTGGCGCTCGATCCGGGCGACGAGATCCTGCTCCCGGAGATCTACTGGCCCAACTACGGGCAGCAGTCGCTCCTCGCCAGCGCCAAGGCGGTTTTCTACCCGCTGGGGGCAGGCTACCAGCCCGATGTCGAGGGGACGCGGCGGTGCATCACCCCCAAGACGCGCTGCATCCTGATCAACAGCCCCAGCAATCCGACCGGCGCCGTGTTCCCGAAGGAGACGCTACGGGCGCTCTACGACGTGGCGCGGAAGCACGATCTCTGGATCGTGAGCGACGAGGCCTACGAGGACATCGTCTTCGACGCCGATCACGTTTCGCTCGGATCGTTCGAGCGCGACCTCGCCGAGGCGGAACGCCGGGTGTTCTCCCTATTCACGTTTTCGAAGTCGTACGCGATGACCGGTTTTCGGCTCGGGTACATCGTGGCGCCGAACATGACCACCGCCACGATCCTCCGAAAGACACAGGAACCGCTGGTCGGCAGCACGGCTTCGATGATCCAGTGGGGCGGCCTGGCTGCCTTGAGGGATGACGGTCCGATCGCGGTGATGCGCGACGCGTACCGTCGCCGACGGGATCTGGCGGTCGGCATGCTTCGCGAGGCGGGCCTGATCGACTACACGCCTCAGGGAGCGTTCTACGTGCTGGCCGACCTCGCTTCCACCGGCCTGACCGGCGACGAGTTCGCGCGCGCGCTGCTGGAGGAGGAAAAGGTCTGCGTGGCGCCCGCGGCGGGGTTCGCCTTCGCGCCGCACTACGGAGCTGACGGAAATCCGGAGGGCGCCCTGCCGCCGGACGCCGCCGCGCCCGACTATCCCGTCAATCCCAAGGCGCGGCACTTGGTCCGGATCGCCTTCTGCGTATCGGACAAGGACGTGGAGGAAGGGATCTCCCGGCTGGTTCGATTCGCCGCGCGGTGCCGCGACCGGCGCGGCGCCTCCGCGCGGTAGGGCGCCCGACGCCTCCGGCGTCGCCGGACGCTATCCGCCGTTCAGCGGATCGCCGGGCTTCCAGCCGCTTCCCGTCAGCGACTCGAGCAGCGCGATCACGTCTCCCCGCCGCTCATGGGTGAGGAGCAGGAGAAGATCGCCGTCCCGAAGCCATGCCAACGCCGCCCGCGCGGCATCGAGCTCCGCGGCGTGCGTGGAGAGCGACGCCTCGGGGGCGCCCAGACGCCGGAACTCCGCCGCTAGGATCGCGGGGACCGCTCCCCGTTCCCGGCCGCGCAGGTAGTCCTCCAGCTCCTTGACGAAGATCCGGTCGGGCCGCATGGCCCACGCCGCACGCGCCAGCGCGCGGATGGCGTCATCGGACCGGTCGCCCGCCTGCCCGATCACCAACCCCCGCCGCGACGCGGACCTGGCCGCCATCATGGCGGCGATCGCTCCCAGGCCGTGCGGATTGTGGGCGAAGTCCACGATCGCGGTGGCGGCGCCCAGGGGCCATACGTTGGCGCGCCCGGGATTGCGCGCGGCATCGCTGGCGAACGAACGGAGCGCCCGCCCGATGGCGTCGTTCGGAATTCCCAGTGCGAGGGCGCCACCGATCGCGGCCAGCGCGTTCGCGACGTTGTGACGCGCCGCCCCGCCGAGGGCGATGGGCATCTCCGGCACTCGAACGATCACGTCCCGCTCACCGGCCCGCGCGGCGACCAGCGCGTCGCCGTCCAGGTACGCGGCGTCGCCGCCGCGCGCGAGGTGGCGGGACAGCACCGGGTGCGACGGGTCCATCGTGAACCAAAGGACCGGCTGCCGGAGACGCCGGCCGCGTTCCAGGAGCAGGGGGTCGTCCGCGTTCACGACAACCCGACCGTCCGGGCCGACGGCCTTGGCCACGACCATCTTCGCGTCGGCGAGCGAGGCAAGATCCTCGATGCCGTACTCGCCCAAGTGGTCGTCGGCGACGTTGGTCACGATCGCGACCGTCGCCGACGGAATCGGGAGCCCGCGGCGCAGGATCCCTCCGCGCGCCACTTCGAGGATTCCGACCTCGACACGCCGGTCGCGAAGCACGGTTCGGGCGCCGTTCGGACCGCTGTAGTCCCCTTCCGCGACGGTATCGTCGCCGACCGTGACCCCGTCGGTCGACGTCACGCCCGCCACGCGGCCGGCTTCGGCCGCCATGGCCGCGAGCAGACGGACGGTCGTGCTCTTCCCGTTCGTTCCGGTCACCAGCGCGGTCGGAACATCGTGGATCCGCCGCCAATCGATGCGATCCACGGCGCGCTCGCTTTCCTCGACGGGCCAGGCCGACGATCCCGTCCCGAGTCCGACGGAGACGCGCTCGTCGTCGGCGAGGAGCGTGGCGCCTCGTGACGCCGCCTCGGCGGCGAGCGTCCGTAGCCACGGCTTTCGCTCCGCGGCGACGGTTTCTCGAAGTCGTGCGATCGCCGCCTCGCGATCCGGGGGCGCGTCGCCCGCGAGCCGCGCGGCCGCCTCCGCCCAGGCAGCCTCGTTCACCTCGGTGGCCGCGTAGAGAACGTCGGGAGGAGCGCCGAACGCGAGCGTCAGCCCGCGGGCATGGCGCCGAACGGCGAGGGGCGCATCGCCCCAGGCGAGCGCGTGTAGGAAGGGCGACAGCGCCTCGCGCCAAGCGGATTCCGCGCGCGCGGATTCGGACGGGTCCCCTTCGATGTCGAGGACCGCGCCGGGCACGTCGAGGAGGAGATTCGGGCCGGTCAGCCGGCGCGAATCGTCCAGGCGCATCAGTCGGTCAATTCCGTTTCCCGGGCCAGTCGCACGCCCCGTTCATCGCGGATCAGAAGCTGGCCCTCGTCCAGCAACACCTCGCCCGTCGCCCGTTCGACGGTCGCCGGCGCCGAGGGTCGGCCCCCCTCCGCGTCCGGCGGTCGGAATCCGACGATCTGCCCCCAGGAACGCCCCAGCGCATCGGCGAAGACGAGCAGCAAATCCCCCGTCGCCGCGGCGCGCAGCGCCGTATCGATGGCCTCCTGCTCGTCGGGCACGACGTCGACCGCCTGGGCCGGAACGCCGGCCTCGAGGAGGGCGGAGCGAAGCAGTCGTGGAATCTCGTCGGATTTCCGGCCGCGCAGACCGTCGTCGCGGCGGCAAACGTAGTGATCGAAGTGACCCGCCGCCGCGCGGGCGATCGCGGCGATGTCCTCGTCGCGGCGATCGCCCGGAGCGGAGAGGACGACGAGCCGTCGTCCGCGCACGTCCATCCGCCCCGCCAACTCGCACATCGACGCCACGGCGGCGGGGTTGTGTCCGTAG
>QJVW01000084.1 GCA_003235575.1 Candidatus Eiseniibacteriota bacterium
CGACAACGTCGTCCGGGACGGCGCCGTGCTCGACGCGGAGAGCAAGGAGGAGTCGACGCGCGGAACACGCCGCGTGCTGGAGATGATGGCCTCGGAGCCGCGCGTCACCGCCACGGCGGTCCAGTCGGTGGGAGCCAAGGGCTGGGACGGTATGGCGATGGCGGTCGTTCTACCCTAGGAGGGATGCACGATGTCGATCTTGAAGTTCTTGGGCATCCGGAAACACGGCGACGGCGACGGCGGCGAGGACGCCGGGTCCGCATCCGAGACCGTTCGGAAGATCGTGGACGCGCTGGACACCATGGATCCGGACCGGGCCCGCTACATCGCCTCCTTCGCCAACATTCTCAGCCGGGTCGCGCACGCCGATCTCGACATCAGCAAGGATGAGATCGCGGTCATGGAGAGGATCGTCAGCGAGGTCGGGGGCCTTCCGGAGGAGGAGGCGATCCTGGTGGTCCAGATGGCGAAGTCGCACACGGTGCTCTTCGGCTCCACCGAGAGCTACGTGATCACCCGCGAGTTCTACAAGATGGCCAGCACGGAGGAAAAGCTGCACCTCCTGGATTGCCTGTTCGCCGTTTCATCCGCCAACGAGAGCATTTCCTCCGCGGAGGAGGCGGAGATACGGCGCATCGTGGCTGAGATGAATCTGACGCACGCCGACTACATCCGCGAACGATCCCGATACGCCCACTACCTGGACGTCCTGAACGAGGCAAAGGAGGCGGCGAAGCCGAAGGAGAACAAGGAGCGTCCATGAGCGAGCTCCCGCCGGAGGCGGCGAACCCCGACACGGGCGGTACGGAAACAATGCCGCCGCGTCGTGTGCACGCGGGACTCCGATTTCTGACGTTCCTCGTCCTGCTCCTTGGGATCGCCTTCCTGCTGGGATCCGGATACAGGGCTTTGCAGTTGCCGCGGCCCTTGACGCAGGGCGTCCCCCAACCGCTCGGGACACTCGGTATCAGTCTCGTCGCGGTCCTGGCCGGCCTTCTCGCGACGTGGGTGCCGCTTCGGTGGATGGAACGACGTGGGTTCGACACACTCGGGCTGGCGCCCGAGTGGCGTGCGCTACCGCGCGTCGCCTTCGGGTTCCTGGGCGGCGGCCTGACACCGGCCCTGGTGCTCCTCGTTTTCGTGGCCACCGGCATCGCGACCATCCAGCCCACGGCCCCCAACCTCCTGATCGAGACGCTGCCCATGACCCTGGGCCTCTTCATCATCTCGTGTTGGGAGGAGATCGCGCTTCGCGGCTATTTTCTTCAAGCCCTTGGTGAATGGTCGCGCCCCTGGTTCGCCGCCGTCGCGTCGGGGACGATCTTCGGTCTCATCCACGCGGGCAACCCCGGCGCCAACCCCGCGGGCCTGATTCTCACGGGCGTGAACGGCGTGCTCCTATCCTTCCTGGTGATCCGGACCGGGTCGCTGTGGCTGGCGTGCGGCTATCACGCCGGCTGGAACGTGATCGCGGCGATCGTTCTCGGAATGCGCGACAGCGGGATGGTCCATCGGGGCGCGTTGACGTCCACAGAGTTGGCGGGGCCCGCCTTCCTGACGGGCGGGGACTACGGGTTCGAGGGATCCTGGCTCACGGGCGGCGTGGAGGCCGTCATCCTGACGCTCCTGTTGATCGTCGGGCCGCGCCTGGTGAACGAGCCGGCGGCGCGGAAATTCTACCAGCGGGCGACAACGGCTACTTTCGGGGTAGAACCGTAAGACACGAGATCCCACTTGGCCCGGCGGCGACTTTGCAGGACCATTAGAGGGCTGCGCGGGGCATAGGCACTCACCCGAATTCCACGCCAGAAAGGGATAGTCCCATGCACGTCCAAATCAACACCGACGCGAACATCGATGGGAACGAAACTCTTCGGAAGCATGTAGATACCGTCGTGACCACCGCGCTCGAGCGCTTCGGGAACCGGGTCACGCGCGTGGAAGTGCACCTCTCCGACGAAAGCAGCAGCGCCAAGTCCCGGAAGGACGACAAGCGCTGCCTGATGGAAGCCAGGCTCGCGGGCCTTCGGCCGATCGCCGTAAGCCACCAGACGGGGGACATCCGCCAGGCCGTGGACGGGGCCGCGGAGAAGTTGGAAAAGATCCTCGATCGGACCCTGGGCAGGCTCAGCGACGTGCGCCATGCCGCGGACGTCAAGATCGACGTCCCGGACGAGAGTCCGAAGGAGGTTTGATGCGGATCGAGAAGATCTCCCGCGAACACTTTCCCGTCTGGAAGCGGATGCGTCAGGAGCTCTACCCCGCCCTCGACCCGGACTTCCACGACGAGGAGATGGAGTGGATCCACGATTCCGACGAAACCGAGTCGTACCTCGGCTTCGATGACGCGGGCAACCCGATTGGTCTTCTCGAACTCTCGCTGCGGAAGGTCGTGGACGGTTGCATCGGGGGGCCGGTGGGCTACGTCGAGGGAATCTATCTCGAACCGAAGCACCGGCGGAAGGGCCAGGGCGATGTGTTCATGAAGTTCGCCGCCGAGCGATTCCTGGAGCGTGGCTGCAGCGACATGGCGACCGACGCCGAAATCGACAACGTCGAGGCGCAGGAGTTCTATCGCAAGGTCGGCTTCACGGAATCCTGGCGGGTGGTCGGCTTCACGCGGTCGCTTCGAAAGCCGCGCTAGGGGTCGTCGGACACATCCACCGGCGTCGGGGGAACGCCGTCGCGGTCGAGCGCGCGTAGCAGCGGCGCCAGGCGGCGCGGCACGAATCGCGCCCGTGACGCGTCGATCTCCTCCACCCTCCACCAGCGGAAGCGGACGAAGCGCTTTGCTTCGTCCGCCCCGATGTCGGTCGCGATCGGCTCGAAGCGCGCGTGACGGACAAGGTGGAAGCGCTCCACTTCCTGCTCCATGCGGCCGTCGCGCACGAAGGCGCCGCGCCGCACCCAAACCTCTCCGTCGCTCGCGACGTCCCGGAGGCCGGTTTCCTCCCGCAGCTCCCGGCGTAGCGTGGCGACCGTATCCTCGCCGGGGCGCCGCCTACCCCCGGGGGTGATCCAGAGCCTGCCGGCTCCGTCCCCTGCTTGGACCTCCATCAGAAGAACGGTACCCTCGGGTGTGAGCACGACGGCGCGCACGGATTCTGGAACGGCTTTCGCCACGGAGACCCTCCCGGTTGGGTCCATTCTAGCCACATGGAGCGACGATCATGACGGCTGAAACCTCGATTCTCGCGCACGTCGATCATTTGATCCTCGGAACCCCCGATCTGGAAGCGACGGTCTCGGACCTGGAATCTCGATGGGGCGTGCGCGCCACCGCGGGCGGCCAGCACCCGGGCCGCGGCACGCGGAACGCCCTCATCGGGCTGGGGCCGCGACGGTACCTCGAGATCCTGGCCCCCGATCCCCTGCAGCCCAATCCGGAAGGGCCGCGCTGGATGGGGATCGACGCCCTTTCCGCGCCACGCCTTGTGTCGTGGGCGGCGCGCGCCGCGTCCCTCGAGGAACGCGTGGCGCTTGCGGCCGCGCGTGGGATCGATCTCGGGGGGGTGCATGAGGGAGGTCGCCGCACGCCCTCCGGCGCGTCGCTCCGCTGGCGCGTGACCGCGGTCGAGGGGCGGCCGGGGAACGGAGTGATACCCTTCTTCATCGATTGGGGCGACTCGCGTCATCCGGCCGACGACGTGCCCCACGCGGCGACGCTGCTCACGTTTCATGCCGAGCATCCCGAGGCCGAGTCGCTGTGCGCCACGCTTGCCGCGCTGGATCTCCCGCTCTCCGTCGCCAAGGCGGAGGGGGCCGCCTTGATCGCGGTGTTCGAGACAGCGCGCGGACGCGTCACGCTGCGATAGGGGAAACCATGGATCGATCGTGGATCGCGCCATGATGCCGGCCGTGCCGGGATCGGCGGAGGAGATCACCGCGGCATGGATGGCGGCGGCGCTTGGCGGCGGCTCGCCGCACGTGATCGCGTTGACGCGCATCGGGGTCGGATACGGTCTCGCGAGCGAAGTCCACCGCGTCGCGCTTCGAGGATCGGGCGTCCCCCAGTCGGTCGTGGTGAAGCTCTGGGACACGGAGCAGGCGGCGGGGACGCGCGAGGTGTCCTTCTATCGAACATTCGGCGCGGATCCGGGGATCCGGGTGCCCCGCTGTCACCATGCCGCGACCGACAGCGCGAGCCACCGCGGCGTCCTGGTGCTGGAGGACGTGGCCAACGCCGAGCAGGGGGACTGCCTCGATGCGATCGATCCACGGCGCGCCGTGACCCTGGCCGAGTCGATGGCGGGGCTGCACGCGCGTTGGTGGGACCACCCCGACCTCCATGCCCACGATTGGCTTCCCTCCGATCGGAAACGCCTGCGGGACGAGGAGTGGTTCGCGTCCCGCGGGGCCGAATTCCTGCGCCGCTTCCCTTCGCGGCTCAACCCCCGCTGCCGGGCGCTCTTCGACGCGGCGCCACGCCTGGCGGCGCGCTCGAACGAAATCCTCGGCGGATATCCGGAGACCCTGCTTCACGCCGACTTCCATCTCGACAACGTCCTGTTCATTTCGGATGGTGGACCACCCGTGATCCTCGACTGGGCGCGCGTGGCGCGGGGCCCGGCCGTACTCGACCTGGGTGAGATCGTCTTTCTGATGGGTTGCGTGGACCATGCGGACGCCATTATCTCCGGGTATCTGCTTGCGCTTCGGGGGCGGGGCGTGACCTCGGTGGAGGAGACCGATCTTCGGCGTGGATTGACCGGGTTTCTTTTGCGACGATTCATCATCACGACGTATGGTGTCGCCGGCTGGAAGACCGCATCGTCGCGCGAGGAGTCGATCCTTCATCGAGGATTGGAACGCATACAGGAAGCCGTGGACGCGTGGTCGACGCAACACCCGGAGGCATTCAGCCTATGACCGAGTGGAACATCCAGCCGTTCTTGGCCGATGATTTCCATGAGGTCATGGGGCTGTGGTCCGCGACCGAGGGTCTGGGTGTGGGCCCGGGCGATTCGCCCGAGGCGATCGGACGCTTTCTCGATCGGAATCCGGGTCTGTCGCTGGTCGCGCGGACCGACGGCGCCATTATCGCAGCGATCCTCTGCGGTCACGACGGCCGTCGCGGCTTCATCTATCGCCTGGCCGTCGCCCGCGCCCATCGGCGGCGGGGCCTGGCGGCGGAGCTGGTGCGACGTTGCATCGCCGGTCTGGCCGCCGAGGGGATCGCGCGGTGCCAGGTGTTCGTCGAAGCCGACAACCAGGCGGCGCGTGAATTCTGGGCCGCGATGAACGGCGCGCTGCGAAACGATCTGGTCGTCTTCTCCATCGACCTACCCTGAGCAAGGAGAACAGGATCCCCATGAGATCAATCGCTGGAGTCTTCGTGGTGATGGTGGCGCTGGCCTCGTGCGCCCCCGAATCGGGCCCGTCGGCGGTGGACGTCGTGACGGCGCGCGCTTCGGTCGACTCGCTCTGGACGCACTTCGCCGACGCGGCCGATCGACACGACGCCGAGGCGTTCGGCGCGCTTCTGGCCGAGAACGCCGTCGTCGTCTACTCGGGCGCTCCAAGCGCGAACGGCCGCGCGGCGGCGCAGGCCTTCCTGGTTTCGCGCCGCGCCGGCGCCGACGTCACGGCGCTTCGCGTCATTCCCGAGGACTTCAAGATGTCCGGGTTCCTGGCGACCGAAACCGGCACGCTCGAGGAGGACTACACCGAAGACGGAGTGGAGAAGACGGAGGTTGGACGGTTTCTCCTCGCCGCCCAGCGCGGACCGGACGGCGTTTGGCGCATCTGGAAGCTGTTCGTCCTGGTGGACACCACCGTTGAGTGATCCCACGCCGCACCCGGAGGTGCTGGCCTACTACGACGCCTACCCGGAGGAGACCCGCCTTACAAAGGGGGAGTTTCAGCTCGAGTTCGAGCGGTCCAAAGAGATCCTGACCCGCGCGCTTCCCAAGGCGCCGGGCCGGATTCTCGACGTGGGCGGCGCCGCGGGCGCGTACTCGGCCTGGCTCGCGGACCGCGGATACGAGGTTCACCTGATCGACGTGTCCCCGCGCCTCGTGGAGGAGGCACGTCAGCGTCATCGCGCCGCTACGAAACCGATCGCTTCGTTCACGGTCGCCGATGCGCGACGGCTTCCCCAGCCGGATTCCTTCGCGGATGCCGTCCTGGTGATGGGGCCCCTGTATCACTTGCAGGAGCGCCGCGATCGCATGGCTGCCTTGCGAGAGGCGCATCGCGTGGCGGCAGAGGGGGGCGTCGCGGCCGTGGCCGCGATCTCGCGCTACGCTCCGTCGCTGGACGGCTTGGCGCACCGCCACGCGCTCGACCCGCGTTTCGTCGCGATCCGGGATCGCGGCCTGGCGGACGGGAGGCACGTGAACGACACCGGTGACGCCACGTATTTCACCACCGCCTATCTGCATACGCCCGAGGGCTTGCGGTCGGAGATGACCGAGGCGGGGTTCGCCGACGTGGAAGTGCTGGGCGTGGAAGGGCCGGGTTGGATCCTGCCCGACTTCGAGGAGCGCTGGGCGAACGACGCCCTTCGCGCCGATCTCCTCCACGTCGCGCGCACGCTGGAGCGCGAGCCGTCGCTCGTCGGCGCCAGCGCACACCTCCTCGGCATCGGACGAAAGGCGGCACGGTGAAGAAATCGAGACTCGAAGCGTTCAGCGATGGCGTGCTGGCGATCATCATCACCATCATGGTGCTGGAGATGAAGGTTCCCCACGGAGCCGACTTCGCCGCCATCAAGCCGCTCCTCCCCGTGTTTCTCTCCTACATCCTCAGTTTCGTCTACCTGGCGATCTACTGGAACAACCACCATCATCTGTTTCAGATCGTGCATCACGTGAACGGGCGCGTGCTCTGGGCGAACATGCACCTGCTCTTCTGGCTCTCCCTCGTCCCGTTCGTGACCGGGTTCATGGGCGAAAACCACGCCGCCCCGCTGCCGGTGGCGCTCTACGGGTGCGTGCTTCTCTTCGCAGCGCTCGCCTACTTCGTACTCACCCGCGCGCTTTTGGCCGTCCACGACGACGACTCGCCCCTGGCGAGGGCGTTGGGGAAGACCGGCAAGGAGATGGTTTCGCTCGGACTCTACGCGGCGGCGGTGCCGCTCGCGTTCGTTCACTACGGGATCGCCTTCGCGATCTTCGTGACCGTCGCGTTGATGTGGCTGGTTCCCGACATGCGCGTCGAGCGCTCCCTCTCCTCGTGACACACGCGGCCGCGGGCGCCCGGCGCCCCCGACAGCCGAGCGCTTGGAGCGTGCTCGCGGTGGCGGTCGGCGTCGCGGTCGGCGCCCCTGCCGTGGGCTCCGCGACTTCCGCGCCACCCGTGCCGCCGAAGGCCGCGGCGCCGATCGAAGAGCGCGCCGACCTGCGCGCGATCATCGACAGCACGGGGTTTTCCGGAACCGTCCTCGTCTACGATGCCGGCCGTGACCGTTGGCTTGGGGTGAACGCCGACGGCGCGGACCGCCGGCGTTTGCCCGCGTCGACGTTCAAGATCCTCAACTCGCTCATCGCCCTCGAGACGGGCGTCCTTCGCGACGAACACACGGTCATTCCATGGGATCACGTGACCCACCGCCGAAAGGAATTGAATCGCGATCTGGAGCTGGTCGACGCATTTCGGCTCTCCGCGCTGCCCCACTATCGGGAAATCGCGCGCCGCATCGGACCCGAGCGAATGAAGGATTTCGTCGGCCGTGTCGGCTACGGAAACCGCGACCTCTCGGGCGGCATCGACAGTTTCTGGGTGAACGGCGGCATGCGCATCTCCCCGCGGGAGCAGGTCGTGTTCCTCGCGCGGCTTCTTCGCGGCGAGCTTCCGTTCTCCACGCGGACCATGGAGATGGTGCGCCGGATCATGATCGTGGAGGAGACGCCGTCGTACACGCTGCGCGCCAAGACGGGTTGGGGGATCCTTCCCCAAGGACATGTCGGCTGGTGGGTAGGGTGGGTCGAATCGGGCACGAGCGCGTACGTCTTCGCGACGGTGCTCGAGGGTCCGCCGGAGACCACGTCGTTCGGCAAGGCGCGGCAACACGTCACGCGCGCGGTGCTTCGGGCCCTTGGCGCGCTGCCCGCCCCGGAGGAGCGGCGCTCCCGGGTGGGCGCCCCCAAGACGCCCTAACGGAGGGAGGACTGCCTCATGAACACGATCATTCGGTACGGAGTGATTCTCGGCGTCCTGGTCGAGATCTGGACCGCGATCATGATCGCCACCGGTTGGTACCGGGATCCCGCGCTGCTGATTCTCTTCTTCCTGGTCATACCGATCCAGATCACGATCCTGATCATGGCGCTTCGCGAGACGGCCGCGGCGGGAGCGGTCTACGGCAAGCAGGTGCTGAACGGAATCGCCATCTCCCTGATCGCGGGGGTGATCGTCCTTGGCGGGTCCGTCTTCCTGACGACCGTCGTCTTCCCGAACTACTTCTCCGATCTGAAGGCGCTGGGGATGGAGATGCTGGCCAAGGCGGGCCACTCGGCGGAGGAAATCGACGCGCAGATCCGCGTGAACAAGGGCCTCTACGATCCGTGGATGAACGGCGTGCGCGGCTTCGTCGGGACGACGGTGCTGGGCGCGATCGTCACGGCCTTCACGGGGTTCTTCATCCGGAAGCGGTAGCCGAAATCGGGAGCCACGGCGCGCTTCGTCCTTCGGTGACGATCCGTCGCTAGCGCCGCGCCGCCCCCGCTTGCTACCCTGCGGTCGCCATGGCATCCCTGACGCTTCGCGATCTCTCGCTCACGTATCCAAACGGCGCGCGCGCCGTCGACGGGATCACGCTCGACCTGGCCGACGGGTCGTTCCTGGCGCTGCTGGGCCCGTCGGGCTGCGGCAAATCCTCGCTCCTCCGGATGATCGCGGGGCTCGAGACGCCGACATCGGGCGCGGTGCTCCTGGACGGCCGTGACGTGACGCGGGTCGAGCCCAAGGATCGCGACGTGGCGATGGTGTTCCAGGGATTGGCGCTCTACCCCCACATGACCGTCGCGGACAACATGGGATTGGGGCTCCGCGCGCGCCGAACCCCCGAGGGGGAAATCGATCGTCGCGTGGCCGAGGCCGCGGAGATGCTGGGGCTGACGCGCTACCTGGCGAAGAAGCCACGCGAGTTGTCCGGCGGCGAGCGGCAGCGCGTGGCGCTTGGCCGCGCGCTGGTGCGACGACCCAAGGTGTTCCTGTTCGACGAGCCGCTCTCCTCCCTGGACGCCCAACTGCGGCAGGAGCTTCGGGAAGAGCTGGCGCGGCTCCATGCCCACACGCGCACGACGTCCGTCTACGTGACCCACGACCAAAAAGAAGCGCTGTCGCTGGGCGAGCAGGTCGCGGTGTTGCGCGCGGGAAAACTGATTCAGGTGGCCCCGCCGGACACCGTCTACCGCGATCCGCGCGATCTATTCGTCGCCCGATTCGTGGGGGAGCCCGCGATCAACATGATCGAGGGGGCGCTTCGCTCGGCCGGCGACGGCGCGCGGTTCGAGGCGGAAGGCTTGGCGCTGCCGATCGCGGGCCGTCTGCGCGACACGCCGCGCGTCACGATGGGAATTCGACCGGAGCACGTGGCGCTCTCGCCCGCCCCGGCCGGAGCGCCGGCCACGGTGGATCGCGTGGAACGCCTGGGGGGCGAAACCCTGATCCACCTGCGCGGTCCCTGGGGCGCCGCCATTGCGCGGGTCGCGCCGGGCGGCGCGATGCCCGACGCCGGCGCCGCGACCGGCGCGGTCTTCGATCCGACGAGGGTTCTGCTGTTCGACGGGGCAAGCGGTGAACGAATCGCCTAACCTCGCGTTCGCCCCGGCGCCCGATCCACGCTCCCTCGATCCGGTGGCCCCGGCGTGGCACACCGGCATCCTGCTGGCATACCTCGCCGCCTTCACCTGGGTGAGCGCCTCGTCGCTGCCGGAGGACGGCCTTCCCCCCGGGATGTCCCGCGTCTCACTCTACGTACCCGCCCTGATCTTTCAGTGGGCCACGTTCGCATTCGTGTGGTGGGGTTTGCGACGGCGCGGCGTGTCCCTGCGCGGCATCCTCGCCAACCGGTGGCGCGGCCCCGCCGGGTTCGCCCGGACGGTCGTGACGGCCCTGGCGGCGTGGGCCGTCACCTTCCTGGCCATCGCCCAGGCCGTGGAATGGCTCGGCGTCCGCGAGCCGGAGAAGATGCGCGCGATCGCCGAACTTCTCCTGCCGCGCGCGTCGGTCGAGTTCGCCGTGTGGGCGATGGTGGCCATCACGGCAGGCTTCGTGGAGGAGGTCGTGTTTCGCGGGTACCTGCAGCGTCAGTTCGCCGCGTGGACCGGCAACCACGCGGTCGGTATCGCCGCGAGCGCGGTGGTCTTCGGTGCGGGCCACCTCTATCAGGGCGTTGCCTCCGCCTCGACCATCGCGGTCGTGGGTGTCTGCTTCGGCATCTTGGCCTACGCGACGCGTAGCCTCGTGCCCGGCGTGCTCGCGCATGCCTGGGCCGACCTCTTCCCCGCGATTCTCGGGAGGATCTCCTAGCCACCCAGCCTCCTGCGCGCCACGATCGGAGCGCGCGGGCCGGCCCCGGATACCCCTTTATTCGTGCTATACTTACGCGACGTCGTACCCGCGCGGGAGGCCGTTTCCGTTCTGGACCCCCTCTGGACCGACCCTCGCGACGAGTCCGATATTCTCCCCCTGTGCGTACTACAGAGACGGACCGGACTGGAGCACCCATGACTCGCACCGATGTGCCGTCGTTCTCTTCGCGTATTCGCCGCCTGACCGCGGCTGCGACCTGCGCCCTCGCCCTGGCCGTGGCGCTCCCGGCGACGGCGTCGACGGGCCCCGCTTCGCCCTACGCCTCGGACGAGCTCCTGGTCCAATTCCGCTCGGGCACCCAGCGCTCCGATCGAGCACGGCTGGCCCGCCAGGAGGGGGCGGAGGTCGAGCGCGACCTCACCGGGCAGGGGCTCGTGAAGATCCGGCTTCGCCCCGGGGACTCCGTGGAGCGCGCGATCGACCGCTGGAGCCGCCGGCCCGAGGTGGAATACGCCACCGTCAACCTGCGTGGCCACGCCTTCTTCGTCCCGAACGACTCCGTGATCGCCACCGTCGACCTTGCCTGGAACTTGAGAAGCGTCCACGCCTTCGACGCCTGGGACATTCAGACCGGCGACCCGAGCGTCATCCTGGCCATCATCGACAGCGGCGTGGCGCACGCCGATCGCGAGGTCCCGGACTACGAGAAGGCGAATCTCTGGCCCGGCGTGACGATGTACCGACAGTCGCCCGAATTGCCCGGGCCGTTCCTGCCCGGATACGACTTCATCCACGACGACCCCTACGCCGATGACGATTTCGGCCACGGCACCCAGGTGGCGACCATCGCCGCCGGCGCGGCGAACAACGTGGCCGGCAGTGCGGGAATCGCCTTCGGCGTGGCGATCATGCCGATCAAGGTTCTCGACTTTCAGGGCGATTCGGACATCTCGTACTTCGTGCAGGGGATTCGCTTCGCGGGCGATCACCACGCGGACGTCGCCAACATGAGCTTCGGTTTCCCGCCGCTGACCTACTTCCGCGACGTCCTGCAACTACCGCCGAACGTGCTGGCGAACATGTTCCGACCGTTGAAGGAAGCGGTCCAGTACGCGCAGCGCCAAGGCGTCATCCTGGTGGCGGCCGCGGGGAACTTCGACCGGGACGAGGTGAGCCTTCCCGCCGCGTACCCCGGCGTGATCGCGGTGGGCGCCACGGGCTTCGACGACCATCGCACGTCGTATTCCTCGTATGGTCGGGAACTCGACTTCGTGGCGCCGGGCGGCGACGTCACGGAGTTGAACGGTGACGGCGTCCAGGACCAGCTCTTCAATCTCTCCATCAAGCCGAACCGCTCCGAGGGATCACGGGCCAAGCCGGACTCGTTCGGCGTGTTCCCGTTCTTCGGAACCTCCGCGGCCAGCCCGCACGTCGCGGGCGCGGTGGCACTCCTGCTTTCCAAGGGGTACACGTCTCAGGGCGCCATCGAACGAACGCTTCGGGATACGGCGATCATTCCCGCCGGAAGGGCCAACGGTCTGAATCTCGAATACGGAAACGGGCTCATCCAGCTCGACGCCGCGGTCCGGAGAACACCGCCTGGCCCGCCGAGGGCGGGTGCGATCACCACGCAGGCGGCGCGCCTGGTCTCGCCGAATCCCGCGCGGGCGGGTGCGGCCCTTTCGTTCCGTCTGGAGAACGCGGGAAAGGTTCGGCTGCGCGTGTTCGACGTGCGGGGGGCGCTGGTGCGGACGATCGAGGATCGCGTGATGCCGGCCGGTGAGTCGGTGGCCCGCTGGGACGGAACCCGCGCCGACGGCGCCAGGGCGCCCGCGGGCATCTACGTGTTTCGACTGGAGACGCCCGAGGGCGTGCAGAGCCGGAAGGTCGCGATCGTCAAGTAGCGCGACCGTCGCGACGGCCCGACGCTAGCGTTTGGTCGCGGATTTCGTTCCGGACGAGGGAGCCGACTTCGAACCGCCGTCCTTCGCGGGCACGGTCTTGAAGGTCGGCTTCTTTGGTTCCGGCGGCAGTTCGGGGATCGTGAGATCGGTCGCGATCCAGACGTCCTCGGTGCGATTGGCGAAGGTGGTGAAATAGATCGCCTTCCCATCCCCCGTCCACGTCGGCTTCGAGGCGTTTCCCATGTTCGTGATGCGCACCGCGGGACGCTTTCGCTCCGGATCGATCAGCCAGACGTCGTTCTTTCCCTTCACGCGCTTCGCCGTCGCGATCCACTTGCCGTCCGGCGACCAGGTCGGCCAGATGTCCTCGTCCGGCTCCTCGGAGGGCAGGAGTCCCGACAACTGAATCGGCTTCCCGCCGTCCGCCGGCACCTTGAAGACACGGTAGCGGGAGAAGAGCGCGCTCTGCTTCGCGGTCATCCCCGGTCCCACCGAGACGGTCTTCGTCGTGTCGATGATCTTGGCGACGAACGCGACCCACTTCCCGTCCGGCGACCAGGTCGGATGGCCCGGGCTTCCGGTCATGCTGGTGATGGCGCGTGCGGGGCGGGCTTCGGACTCGCCCGCGGCATCCATCTTGTAGAGGTTGTAACCGTAGAGCGCGGTGGGCTGCAGCCTGTTCGATGCGAAGACGATCGACTTTCCGTCGGGACTCTGGACCGCGAAGCGATTGCTTCCCGGACCGAAGGTCAACTTCTTGGCCTCGCCTCCCTCCACGGAAATCCGATAGACGTTGTAACTCTTGTCGCGCGACGAGATGAAAAGGATCGACTTGCTGTCGGGCGCCCAGCTCGGGGTCATGGCCCGGGTCGATTCCGGTTCGAATGTCAGCTGTCGGGCGGCGCCCCCTTCCATCGGCCGAATCCAGAGGTTCGTCCACGGCCCGCTCGGGCTCATCGTGTAGAGCAGCCACTTTCCGTCCGGCGAGGGCGTCGGGTCGGTTTCGCGCGTCGTATCGGCCAGCACCTTCCGGAATTGGGTCGCTCCCGCGGGGAGCGCCGCCGGCAAGGCGAGGACGACGAGGGCCAGAAACAGGGTCGCGCGAAAAAGCGGCGTGAGCGGGCGGGACGAATCGGTCGGTAGCAGGCGCATGATACGTAAAACCCCTTCGTGGGCCCCCGGTTTCCGCTAGGGGCGAGGTGAAAAGCCTTCGCCGGCCGTGATCACTTCGTAGGATGCCACGCTCAGGGCGTGCTTCCGAATTTGGCTCCACGGGCGGTCGAGGACGTAACACTTGAGGACGGCCAGAACCAGTTGGTGGGAGACGATGGCCAAGAGGCCCTCCCCATCCGGGTGGCGCGCGACGATTTCCTTCATGGCGCTCACGGCGCGATCGCGGACCTGGTGGAGCGTCTCCCCCCCGGGGAGGTCCACGGAAGAGGGGTCCGCGCGCCATTGCCGATAGCGGTCCGCGTCGGGAAGGTCCTTCTCGAACATCCCTTCCCATTCCCCATGGTGGATCTCGTTCAGCCGCGGATCGGTGTGGACGTGCAGGCCGTGCGGGCCCGCGACGTACGACGCCGTTTCCAGCGCCCGCGGCAGCTCGCTCGAGTAGACGGCCTGCAGCGGCACTTCCCAAAGAAGCCGCGCCAGCCCCTTCGCCTGCTCCCGACCGGCGTCGTTGATCGGCCCGCCCGTGGAACCTTGCAGGCGGTTCTGACGGTTCCAATCGGTCTCGCCGTGCCGGATGAAGACGATATCGCGCGGCCTGGACACGACGCGCGTCACAGCCGGCCCTCGACCGCGAGAATTTCGGCGTTCAGGATCGCCGCGCCCGCCGCGCCGCGAATGACGTTGTGCGCGAGGGCGTCGAATTTCCAGTCCAGCACGTCGCAGGGCCGAAGGCGGCCCATCGTCACTCCCATGCCGCCCGCGCGATCGACATCGAGGCGCGGTTGGGGACGGTCGTCCTCGTCGCGAAGCAGCACCGGCTGGTCGGGCGCGCTCGGCAGCGCCAGCTTGGCCAGCGGCCGAAACGTCCGGATCGCGTCGGCGATCGACCGGCGCCGGGGCTTGCGCGACATCTTCACGCTGACCGCGACCAGATGCCCGTCGAGGACGGGAACGCGGTGACAATTGGCGCTCAGCGCGAAGTCGGCCGGTTCGATGCCCTTCTTGGTCACCCGGCCCAGGATCTTGTGCGTCTCGCTCTCCATCTTCGCTTCCTCGCCCGAAATGTACGGAACCACGTTGCCCAGGATGTCGAGCGAAGGGACGCCGGGATAGCCGGCGCCGCTGGCCGCCTGAAACGTCGTCACCAGGACCTGCTCCACGCCGAACGCGCGGTGGAGCGGCGCCAGCGCCATCGCAAGGACGATCGTCGAGCAGTTCGGATTCGTGACGATGCCCCCGCCGCGGTACTTCTGCCGGTCGAGCATCTCCAGGTGGTCGCGATTGACCTCCGGGATCACGAGCGGCACGTCGGCTTCCATGCGGTGGTTGCGCGCGTTCGACGAGACGAGATGGCCGGCCGCCGCGTAGTGCGCCTCCACCTCGCCCGCGACGGCGGCGTCGAGCGAAGAGAAGAGAATCTTGGAACGAAGCGGAGCCCCCGCCCGTTTCACCTTGAGCCGCCCGGCGGCCTGGGGCAGGGCGGTCGGCAGCTTCCATCGGGAACCGACCGCTTCGGCGTACGACTTGCCGGCGCTCTGGTCGGAGGCAACGACTTCGGCCACCTCGAACCAGGGGTGGTTCTCCAGCAATTGGATGAACCGCTGTCCGACGGTCCCGGTCGCGCCCAGGATCGCCACGGGACGCTTGCGGGAAGTCGTTGCGGGAACGCGCTTTCTTGGTACCATGGCCCACCATGATAGTGGTCAGGACCTTCGGGCCGCAATCCCTTCTGCGCGCGGCCGTCATCGCGGCGGCGCTTCTGTCGCCGTTCACGGCGACGGCGTACGCCTCGCCGATCCAGCAAATCGCCACCTTTCCGCGCGACGGAGCCGATCGGGCGGCGCCGGAAGCGGAGCTCTACTTCGTCTTCGACCAGCCGACCGCGAAATCGGGGTCGTTCTCCGTGGCGGATCTCGATTCGGGCGCGGTGGGCACGCTCCTCACGCTGGACGCCCCGCGCTGGTCCGCCCTGGGCGACACCGTCTTCTTGAAGCCGACGTTCCCGCTGCGCTATGGGCACCGGCACGGCATGCGCGTCGGCGTCATCCTCGCGCCCGACCCTCTGAACAACAATAGTCAGCTCCCCATCGTCTACTTCAATGTTTCGCCGCGCGCGAACGTCGTTCGCATCGGACCTGCCGATCTCTTCCCATCCATCAGCCTCGTGCCGGGCGTCCCCACTCCCTTCACCTTGGGCGTGCGCGAGACCGCGGGCACGGCGGCGATGTTCACCCGCGCGCGGTACCGGCTCTACGCCGAGGAGGAGCACGATCTGACGGGATCGTTCTCGGTCGTGCCCCTCGAGCAGGGAGAGCGCCCGGTGTCGGTCCATGTTCCGCGTGGCGGTGTCGCGACCCTTTCCGTCCCGATCACCCTGTCGCGCGCGACCGCACGCGCCGCGGGCCGGGGTCCGTTGGGCGTTCAGGTCGATTTCGAGGGCTTCGACGAGACGGGGCTCCCCTACACGTTTTCCGCTTCGTCCCGCGTCGGGGTGACGGCCACCAGCGACAGCGCGCTGATCCTGACGCGCGGTCTGGTGACGCCGGGGATCGCCTCGGCGATCACCGTCGGTTCCGTATTCCTGGTGACGCCGCTTCCCGGCGCCGCGATCGCGGCGGGCGATACGCTGATTCCGCAGGCTGTGGTGACCGGGATCGGCACCGGCTCATTCCGCGGCGCCTTCTACATGGACGGCGAGATGGTCGCCATCGCCGAGGGCTTTCTGGAGGCGGGACGTCCCGACACGGTCGCGATGCGCGGCCCGCTGCCGACGCGGCGCGTGGGCGAGCACCGATTGCAGTTCGTGGTGGAGTCGCCGCAAAACGTCGCGGCCTCCCCGGTGACGTTCCTCTGCGTCCCGCCGCCGCACGGTGTGACCGCGCTGCCGGACGAACGGACGCCGGTCACCCCGCCCGGCCCGGCCGGGCGCGCCACACTCAACGCGACGTGGCTCTCGACCGGCGGAACGAAGTACCGCGGCGAGGACGCCTCGGCGACCGGATGGGCGGCATGGCGCGGCAGCGCCGCGCTGGGCGGCGGCGCGCGGCTCGAAGCAAGCGGCACCATGCGTGTCCGGTTCGATGACACGAAGAACGGCTCGGCGTCGCCCGAGCAAGCTGCCGTTCGGTTGGTGACGAACCGCGCCACGGTGGAGTGGGGCGACGCGGCGCCGGCGCTGGCGGCGGGGGCAACGCTCTTCGCGAGCCCGGTTCCCCGCCGCGCGGCGCAGGCGACGTGGCACGGCGGCGGTCTTGGCACCGTCCAGGCGTACGTCGCGCTCGATGCCCACCCACGCTCGGCCGGTGGCGTCGCGCGCGAAGCGCGAAGCGATCTCTACGCGGCGCGACTTTCCCGCGCGGTCGGGCCGAGGCTCCAGGTGTCGGCCTACGGCGGCTACACGCACGAGGACCCGACGCCGGGCGCCCTCGAGACCGCCACACGGGCGCGGGCCGTCTACGGCGGAAGCGGGACGTTGCTCCTCGCCGGAGGGTGGCGTTGGAGCGGCGACATCGCCTCGGTCCGCCATCGCGCGATCGAGGGTGTGGAGACGGGCCGCACGCGAACCGGGGTGCGATCCGAAGTGACGGGGCGCATCGCGGGCGCCGACCTTCGCGCGGAGGGCTTTCGCTATCAGCCCGACCTTGCGACCGAATTGAATCCCTACGCCCTCTCCGATCGACAGGGCGCGGCGCTCGCCGTGGGATACGACATCAAGGGACTGTGGCGGATCTTCGGCGACTATCGTTTCGAGGAGCCGGCGGAGCGTCTCGGTCCCCTGACGACGCCCTTCGGCCCGCTGGGAGGCGCGCCATACGTATCGGTGGAACGCCTGGCTCTGGGAACGCGGCTTTCGCTGGGCCCCGCCGCCAGCGTGACGCCCGTCCTCATTCGCGTCCGCCACCGCGGGGATCAGACGAACCTCACCGAGAAGCGGCTGTCGAGCGAGTTCCGCACCGCCGAGGAGATGGGCGGGTACACCAGCGCGCGGTTCGACGTCGCGCTCTTCGACGACGATCTCGGCGTGGCGCAGAAGCGGCGGCTCGTGGCCGGCTCCTTCGTCACCTCGCGTCGCCATCCGGGGAACATCACGAGCACGCTCGGCGTCGGCATCGAGAACGACGACCACGACGACCTCGACCTGGTCGACCGCACGCTGCAGGGAACCTTCGAGCTCCGCTGGGAGGCGTCGCCCGGCCGGCTGCTCGTCACGCCGTACGTCGTCTACGCCGACCGGCGCTGGAACACGCGGGGCGTTCGCCAGGAGCAGGTCTCCGGCCGGCTGCAAATCGCGCTGGTGCGGATCCCCTTCCTCCGCGACGGCAGCGTTTCACTGGAAGGTCGCGTGGACCGGCTTCAGGACAAGGAGCCGCGCAATCGGAAGGCGACCGACGGCGCGATCTCGCTCACCATCGCGCAGCGCCTGCCGCTCGTCCCGTAGTCGGGACTAGGGTTCGACGGCGTCGGCCTCCCGACGCACCGCCCCACGCCCCGTTCGCGGCGAATGCCGCCAACTCCGCGCCCCGGTACCAGCCCTCGCGTCCCGCGCGCGGAACGGTTCCTGCTCGCCAGTGGATCACCCTCGCCCTCTCGCGTCCACCGCCCGCGCGCCGCCACAGCATGAGGAGGGGCCATGAGAGCCAACACCGTGTTCGCCGTCGTCTTGCCGCTTGCCCTGATCACGGGCGCGTGCACCAAGCGCTCCGCCACGTCCCCCGTCGCGCCCGTCGTACTCGGAGGCGAAGTCTTCATTCGCGACGGCGCCTGGATCAGCGACCGGGATCAACTCGACCGCGCGGTGGCGGCCGCCGGACGTCACCCGCTGGTCCGAGCCGCCCTCGCCGAGTACGGCGCCGCGCGACTGGAGGCCGCATCCGAATACGCGATCCGCGCCGCAGGAACCACCACGACCGGTCTACCAGTGGAGTTCACCACGCTTCCGTTCATCTCGGATGAAGACCCGACGCACGGTGTCTTCGTGACCATCGGCGCGGTGGGCGATCAGGTGGTGTCCCAGCGCTCCGAATTGATCGCGGGGCGCGCGCCGCGCGGCGACGAGCCGGGCTTCGCGCCGCTGAGCATTCCGGGCGGCGTGGTGTGGGTGCGGGAGGCGGACGCCGTAGGTCAGCCGGCCGGCGCCTTGGGCGCGCCGGCGAAGTTCAACAAGCTGAAGTTCCTCTCCTGCCTGGTGGAGAACGGGCCGCCCGCGTGCGACGCCGGCGCGGCGATCGCGGGCCAGATCGCTCCCGCGGTGCCGCATGCGCGGGCGATTGGATGCGCGGTCGGCGTGGCCGGGGCTGCGCTCTCCTGCTTCGCGAGCAACGGAAGCGCGAAGGGCTAGGGGCCGACGATGAACCGCTCGTTGGTGCCGCCGATTCTCGGGTGCATGGCCGTGGGGCTTGCCGTCGCGGCGGCGGCGCCGGCCGGATGGGGCGTCGGGCCCGGCCAGGGCCTCCTCTTCGGCGGGGCGCTCTATGCGGGAGGCCTTCGGCGTTTCCTGTCGCGCGTAGGCGTAGGCGGCGGTGGCGCGACAGCGTGGCGCGATGGTCGAATGTGGCGTGGCGCGGCGCTGCGAGTCGCCGTGTTCCTGGCGTTCGCCGCGTTTCAGGGGCTGGCCTACTTCGAGTGGTTTCCGGCGACCGACCTGCGCTGGACCTTCGTCGTCTTCTCGACGTGGGTCACGGTCGAGACGCTGCTCGAACCGAGGCCGGACGCGACGTCTACCGCTCCTTCGCCGCGCGCCTGAGCTTGGCGCGGGCCCCGCGGTTCTGCTTGCCCGTGCGGGTCCGCGCCGGCTTCTTGCCCGTCTTCCGGCGCGTGCGCTTCTGCGCCGCGGTCTTCTTCCGCGCCGCCTTTCGCTTCGCGGCCCGTCGCTTCGCCGCGCGTTCCGCGCGTGCCGCTTCCTTCGCCTCGAGTTCGGCGATTCGTTCCGCGACGCCCACGAACGCGTGCTGGAACACCTCGTCGACGGTGCTGACCGCGAGGAAATTCATCTTCTCGCGAACAGTGTCGGGGATTTCCACCAGGTCCTTCACGTTGTCGGCGGGGAACACCACCGTTCGGATGCCGGCGCGGTAGGCGGCCATCACCTTTTCCTTGAGCCCTCCCACGCCCAGCACCTTTCCCCGAAGGGTGACTTCGCCGGTCATGGCGACGTCGTTCCGGAGCGGCGCCTCCGCCAGCGCCGAGGCGATCGCCATCACGATCGTGATCCCGGCCGACGGGCCGTCCTTCGGAACCGCGCCCTCGGGGAAATGGATGTGGAGGTCGTACTCGTCGAACAGGCTCGGGTGGATGCCGAGCAGTTCGGCGCGCGCGCGCGTGTAGGAGTGCGCGGCCTGGACCGACTCCTTCATGACGTCGCCCAGCTGCCCGGTGACGATCACGCGGCCGGCGCCGCTCATCTTGAGCGCCTCGATCAGGAGTAGGTCCCCGCCGGTCGTGGTCCACGCCAGCCCCGTGGCCACGCCGATCTCCGCCTGCCCTTCCGCCATCTCCGGCATGAAGTACGCGGGGCCAAGAGCGGGCTCGACGTCCTCTTCGCGAAACCGCCACGATCCCGTGTACCCGGTCGTCCGCTGCCGCGCGGCGCGACGGCAGAAGGTGCCGATGGCGCGCTCCAGCTGCCGCACGCCCGCCTCGCGCGTGTACTCGCGCATCATCTTGATGAGGGCGGCGTCCTCGAAATCGATGTCGGTCTCGGCCAAGCCGTGTTCCTTGGCCTGGCGCGGCGTCAGGTGCCGCCGGGCGATCTGGAGTTTCTCCTCCTCCATGTAGCCCGAGGTGGGAATGATCTCCAGACGGTCCAGCAGGGCCGGTGGAATGAACTCCAGCACGTTGGCCGTGGTGATGAAGAGCGTCTCCGAGAGATCGAACGGTATTTCGATGTAGTGGTCGACGAAGTGCTGATTCTGCTCGGGGTCGAGCACTTCCAGGAGCGCGGCGGCCGGGTCGCCCAGCGCGTCATGCCCCATCTTGTCGATCTCATCGATCATGAATACGGGGGCGTTCGAGCGGCATTCCTGAAGCGAGCGAAGGATCTTTCCGGGTCGAGAGCCGATGTACGTGCGCCGATGTCCGCGAATTTCCGCCTCGTCCCGCACGCCGCCGACGCTCATCCGCACGAACTCCCGGCCCATCGCCCGCGCGATGGAGGCGCCGAGCGAGGTCTTGCCCGTACCCGGCGGGCCCGCGAAGCAGAGCACGGGACCGCGCATGTTCTTCTTGAGCTTGAGGACGGCCAGGAATTCCAGGATCCGGTCCTTCATCTTCCCCAGGCCGTAGTGCTCTTCGTCGAGACGCCGCTGGACCTCCTCCAATTGAATGCCGGGGAGTTCCTGCCGCGTCCACGGGAGCGAGAGGACCCAGTCGAGGTAGTTCCGGACGACGCCCGACTCCTGCGACGACGGGGCCAGATAGCGGAGCCGGTTCGTCTCCTCGCTGACGACCGAGCGCACGCGCGGCGGCAGACCAAGACCCTCGGCGCGTTCCAGGATCTGGCGCACCAGCTGTTCCTGCGGATCCCCCTCGCCCAGCAGGCGGCGGATCTCCATGAGCTGCTGGCGGAGGAAGAACTCCTTCTGGCTCTTCTCCATTTGGGCGGTCGTGCGCCGGACGACGTCCTCCGCGACGGTGAGCCGCGCGATCTCGGCATCCAAGCCGTCGGCGACCAGCCGGAGGCGGCGAACGATGTTCAGTTCCTCGATGATTTGCCGCTTCGTTTCGACCGGGAACCGCACGATCGATCCGACCGTGTCGGCGAAGAGACCTGGATCGCCCAGGTTCATGCCGAAGATGTTGTCGAGCTCGGGCGGGTAGCTGGTGTCGAGCTGGGAGAGGGTGCGGAGCAGCACCAGGATTCGCGAGATCCACTCATGGACCTCCTCCGGCTTCCCGTCGCCTTCGACGGGGCAGGAGACGCGGGCCACGAGGTAGGGGTCCGTTCGAAGGATTTCTTCGACGCCGACACGGCGGAGGCCTTCCAGGGTCACCTGAATGTTCCCG
This sequence comes from Candidatus Eiseniibacteriota bacterium, assembly GCA_003235575.1. Classification (GTDB taxonomy): domain Bacteria; phylum Eisenbacteria; class RBG-16-71-46; order SZUA-252; family SZUA-252; genus SZUA-252. The sequence goes on from QJVW01000084.1 coordinate 21,558, forward strand.
CCGGGCATGTTCAGCATCCGGATCACCCTGGCGGCCATGCCGACCTTGCTCAGCTCCTCCGCCTTGATGTCCTCCTCGCGCGTGGCGGGACTGAACACCAGGGCGATCAGCGTGTCGGGATCGGCGTAATCACGAAGGAGGGCCTTCGATTGTTCGACGCGGATTTGTATGGATGTGACGCCCAGGGGGAATACCAGGGTGCTCATCAGGGGGAGCACCGGCATCTCCGGCGGAACATCGCACTCGAGCATTGGCCCGAGGTCGGCGGGAGAGCGCTTGCTCATCGAGGAGTGGCCTCCGGAGTCGGTGTCGTTGACGGCACGCCGCGCCACGGTACCACACGACCTTCGCGCCGTCAGCCGCCCGGCGTCGGTGCGCTCCGACCGAAAAGCGAATAGCCACCGGGGTCTCCGGTGGCCTTTTCACTTCTGAGGGGGCAGGTCGCTTCAACCTGTCCCCCTCGTGTATTCGCTTCTTCTTACCAACCAGCCTTGCCGAGGGAGAGGAACAATCCCAGGACGATCGTCATCGCGAACAGTGGCATTTGGTACACCTCCTTTCCGTCTTCTGATTTCTTGAATTTGAGTCGTCGGGTGTTGCCGTTCTTCCCTCGCGACCTACCAGCCAGCCTTGCCGAGCGAGAAGAAGATTCCGATGATGATGAGAGCTTCCATGACGCACCTCGTTAGGTTTGAGTTTCCGGCACCCGTTGGTTCCTTGCTTGTGCTTCCAAGCGTCTGACGTGGACTGGGTAAAGCAGTCGTCGTGCCATTTGCAAGGCCAAGGCGTCGAAAAGCTGGTAAGTGGAGTTACTGGATGAACTTATATTTGTTGCAGAATGCGATGGAGGCGGCCGGCGAGGCGAGAAGTGTCCTCAATAATTGTCAACTATTGTAGACACAATCGGCTGGCGGCGGCAAATCCTTGTTAATGAATGAATTATCTGTGTAGTCTGATATTGACTGCAAGTGTCGCGCGGTTTTGTCGCGAGGCGATGGAGGTGAGAGTTGCTGCAAGTTGAATACTTACAGTGTGTTAGTCGGCTTGGACAGGCAACGGCAACCGAAGGTGGAGCGGTTGGGGGCCGCCGCGAAGGCTGACCTCGATCGTATCCTCCTGCCTCCGAGCCTCCAGCACCAGGGTGGTCCCCGCCGGAGAAGAACCCAGCGCCTCGGCGACGTACTCCCGAACGTCCGCCTCCAGTCTACCGGGTGGAAGTCCAGGGTGAACGAGCTCCGGATCCACGGCGAGATCGAACTCGATCCCCCTGCGGGCGGCATCGAGGATCTGCTCGGCCGCGACCCCCTCGAGCAACGCGGCGATATCGACCGGGGGACGCGCCTCACCCGTCATGGGCACCACCGGCGTGAAGGCTTCCCCATCCTCGGCCATGACCTCGATCGCGGCCTTGGGCTCGGCTTCGACCGCGGGCGCCGACACGTCATCGGCAGGCGGCGGCTCGGGGGCGCCGAATCGCGAAACGACGGAGAGCGACCCGAGGTCCGAGGCGAGGCGGGAGAGATCGCGCGCATGGCGATGGATCGACCTCAGATGCTGCACCGTCTCGGGCCGCTGGGCTCCCTTCGCCGCCGATGCCAGACTCCGCACGGCGGCGTCGATTCCCTGCGCGGGCGCGGCGATCTCCTCCGCCGTGACGGAAAGGAAGTCGGTCTTCATTCGGTCCACTTCCAGGAGCCGCTCCACTTCCAGGCGCTGCGCTCCTCGCATCGCATCGAATTCCGCGACCAGGATCCCTTCCTCATCCCTTCCGGCCTGGGGCAACGGCACATCATAGTTACCCTGTCGGGCTTCGTGCGCCGCGTGGCTCAGGAGTCTCAGCCGGCGGCCGACCCGTCCACCCATGTTCCAGCCGACGAAGAGCGCCAACAGCGCGGACACCGCGCCGGCGGCCAGGAGCGTTTCGCGCGCCGCGGTGACGCCGGGGCCAGGCGCGATGGGCGTCAGGGCGAGCAGACGTGGCGAACCTCCTTCGACGAGCCCCGACAGCGGGACGTCGATCGCCAGCCCGGGCAGCTTCGCGATCGAGACCTGCTGGGCGTCGCGCGCCGTCCAGCGCTTGGGATCGCGCGTGGGCGAGGCGATCGTCGCGAGGACCGAACGCGTTCCGGCGTCGGTCAGCGTGCTGAGCGCCGGCCGCGGGATGGCGCGCTCCCGGCCGGGGCCGGACGGCGCCGCGTTGACGACGAGGATGAGGTCCGCGCCCGACGCGGCCCGCACCCGTCCCGCAAAGGCGTCGTCGATGGGCGAGCCGATGGTGAGGGTGCCGACGACCTTCCCGCCCGGCTCGCTCACCGGCGCGACGGCCACGCGGTAGAGCCGTCCCCCCTCCACGCGGTACCCCTGGACGCTGCGTCCCGAGAGCGCCTCGCGGACGAGGGCGGAGGTGGAGCGGTTCGCCTCGGGAGCGGCCGGCCGGTCCGAGGCCGCGAGCGTGGTCCCGATGATGTCCGTGACGTCGAAGATCTCGGACGCGGCGTCCCGCTGGAACTCCCGGACGATACCCGCCAGCGTGTGCCGGAACGAGGGGGTGCGCTGCGACGGATTCATCGTCAGGAGCGAAAAGAACGTCGGATCGTGCGAGATGGTCGCCGCGAGACGCGAGAGGGATTCCCCGTCGCGGTCCAGCCGGTCCGCGGCGACGGCGCGGGCGCGGCGCAAGTTCTCCAGGGCCTCCGCGCGCGCTTCGCCGCGGGCGCGGAACTCGAGCAGGCCGGCCGTGAGAAGGACGCCCACGAGGACGCCGAGCGACATGACGACCGCGACGCGAATGCCGAGCGAGAGGCTGGAATCGGAGACGAATGGACGCTTCATCGCTCTCAGGCATCGGCATGATGCGCGCGATTCCCAAGCCGTTTCTGCCGGGCGCCGCCCCTGGTGTAGACTGGTCGGATGACCTCGACGCCGTCGCCTTCATCGACCGACTCCCAGCGCCCCGCGCCGCCTCCGTTCCGCAAGGGAGACATCGTGGAATTGGACGTGGCCGACCTGGCGTTCGGCGGCCGGGCCCTGGCGCGCGTGGACGGTTACGTCGTCTTCATCGACGGCGCCCTGCCCGGAGACCGCGTCGCGGCCAGGATCTTTCGCCGGAAGGCGCACTACGCCGAGGCGCGGGCCGAGCGCATCGTGGAACCGTCGACGTCGCGGGTGCCCGCCGTCTGCTCGCACGCGGGGCTCTGCGGCGGCTGCCGCTTCCAGGACCTGGAGTACGCCGTGCAGTTGCGGCACAAGGAGCGCCAGGTCGCCGAGTGCCTGCAGCACCTGGGTGGCATCGCGACCGCCATTCGACCGATCCTTGCCGCGCCCACGCAATTCGACTACCGGAACAAGATGGAATACTCGTTCGGACGCGACCGGGAGGGGCAGCTCACGCTGGGGCTGCATCGCCGGGGTTTCTTCGACCGGCCGTTCGATCTCGACCGGTGCCACATCGCGGGCGACGTCTCCAGCGACCTGGTCGCCTGCGTGCGCGACCTCGCCCGCGCCGAGGGGATGACGGCGTACGACACGCGGCGCCATGAAGGATTGCTCCGCTATCTCGTCGTGCGCCGCGGTCGCCGAACGAACCAGGTGATGGTGAACCTGGTGGCCAGCGAGGAGCACGAGGCATTCGCGCGTTGGGCCACCGTGATCCGGGAACGGTTTCCGGCGGTGCGGAGCGTGCTGCTCAACACGACGCGCCGGCGGGCCCAGGTCGCGCTGGGAGACGAGGAGCGCGTGCTGGCGGGAACCGACCGGATCGAGGAGATCCTGGGCGGACTCACGTTCGAAATATCCTCGTCCTCGTTCTTCCAGACGAACACCGAGCAGGGTGAAACCCTTCTCCGCACCGCGATCGACGGACTGGCGCTCGCGGGCGGAGAATGCGTGCTCGACCTCTACTCGGGCACGGGCACCTTCACGCTGCCGATCGCGCGGCGCGCGCGCGACGTGATCGGGATCGAGTCGAACGAAGCCGCCGTGCGGGACGCCGAACGAAACGCGGCGCGGAACGAGATCGGCAACGCGCGATTCATGGCGGGCGACGCGATGGAGCTGCTGCGCGACCGCTTCGGCCTGGGGACGCGCGACGCGACGCGGCCGTTCGAGCGCCCCGAGATCGACGCGGTGCTGGTCGATCCCCCGCGCGCGGGCCTCCACCCGGGCGTCGTGAGCCGACTGATCCACCTGGGCGCGCCGCGCCTCGTGTACGTGTCGTGCAATCCGGCGACCCTGGGCCGCGACCTGGCGCTCCTGTGCGAGGAACGCTACCGGCCGGAGTGGGTGCAGCCGGTGGACATGTTCCCCCACACCCCGCACATCGAGTGCGTGGCCATGCTTTCCCGGAGGACGTGACGTGAGCGAGAACCCCGGCGACCCCGTCTTCGCGACCACGCTGGACAACGGACTGCGCGTGCTGATCCGCGAGGTCCACGTGGCCCCCGTCGTTTCGTTCGCGGTGTGGTACCGCGTCGGCTCGCGAAACGAGAGCGTCGGGATCACCGGGATCTCGCACCTTCTGGAGCACATGATGTTCAAGGGGACCCCGCGGTTCGGAAAGGGTGAGATCGCCCGCACGCTCCAGCGGATCGGCGCGTCGTTCAACGCCGGCACGTCGCTCGACTACACCTGCTACTACGAGACCCTGAAGGTCGATCACCTCGATCTGGCCATGGATATCGAGTCCGACCGGATGCGGCACGCGGCGATCCCCGAGGAGGAGCACCGGCTGGAGATGACGGTCGTCCGCTCGGAGCTGGAACGGAACGAGGACAACCCGCACCGGGCGCTCTACCAGGAGACGTTCGCCACCGCGTTCCAGGCCCACCCGTACCACTGGCCCACGATCGGATGGCGTTCCGACGTGGAATCGATCCGAACGGAGCAGATTCGCGACTACTACCGGACGCACTACGTCCCGAACAACGCCATCGTCGTGGTCGTCGGGGACGTCGATCGGAAGCGGGTGCTGGACCGCGTGCGCCACTGGTTCGATCCCATCCCGCGCGGCGAGGCGCCGCCGCCGCTCACCACGACCGAGCCGCCGCAGCGCGGCGAGCGCCGCTTCCGGCTGCGCAAGCCCGGCGACACGCGCATCGTCCTCACGGCCTGGAAGAACCCGGCGCTGACGCATCCCGACGCCCATGCGCTGGACGTCCTGGGGCTGATCCTGGGACATGGCCGCACGTCGCGTCTGCACCAGCGACTGGTGGAGGGGGGCATGGCCACCGAGGCCGACGCGTCGAACGAGACGGCGATCGATCCGTTTCTCTTCGTCGCGCTCGCGACGGTGGCGCCCGGACGGACGCTGCAGGAGGTGGAAGCGGCCATTCTGGAGGAAACGGAACGGCTGCGCCGCGAGCCGGTCACGGAGTCCGAACTGCGCCGCGCGAAGAAGCAGGTGGAGGCGGGGTTCCTGTACGCCAAGGACTCGATTCAGAACCTATCCCAGCAACTCGGCTACTACGAGACGGCCAGCACGTGGCGCTACATCGAGGAGTACCCCCGTCGCGTCCGCGCGGTCACCGCGGAGGACGTGCAGCGCGTGGCCCGCGAGTACATCGTGGAGGACGCGCGCACCGTGGGGTGGTACGACCCTCCCGAGAACGGCGACGCGGGGGGGGCGGCGTCATGACGACCAACGCGTCGGCCGGCGCGCGCGCCAAGGCGGCCACGTTCCGAAGCGTCCTGTCCAACGGCCTGACGCTCCTCGTCCGGGAGAACCACGAAAACCCGACGATCTCGCTGCAAGGCCTGGTGAAGGCGGGGTCCGTGTTCGATCTCGAGGCGGCGCCCGGCGGCGCGAAGGCGGGCCTGGCCCGGTTCACGGCGTCGATGCTCGATCAGGGCGCGGGCGAGCGGGATGCGCTTGCCATGGCTTCGGCGGTGGAGGATCTGGGCGCATCGCTCCATTTCGAAAGCGCCGCCGAAACGGCGTCGATTCGCGGAGCCATGCTCTCGGAAGATCTCGACGCGCTCTTCGCCGTGCTGGCCGACGCGCTTCGCCGTCCCACCTTCCCGGACCAGCAGGTCGAAAAGGTGCGCGCCGAGCTCCTGAACGACGCGCGCCTCGCGGAGAGCACCACGTCGAGCGTGGCGCCGCGGCGGGCGAACGAGTTGCTCTACCCCGCCGTGCACCCGTTTCACTACCACCGCGGCGGATCGGAGGCGACCCTGCGGGAAATCGCCCGGGAGGACCTGGTGGCGTTTCACCAGCGCCGCTACCGGCCCGACGCGACCGTGGTGGCGCTGGTGGGCGACATCACGCCGGAGCGCGCGCTCGAGGCGGCGACCCGCGCGTTCGGCGACTGGACCGCGGGACCCGATCCGGTTCGGATGGACTTCCCCCCCGCGGCGCCCCCGGAGGGCGCGATGCGCCGTGTGGTCGCGATGCCGGGGCGGTCGCAGGCGGACGTGGTGCTGGCGGTTCCGGGCGTGGCACGCACCGCGAGCGACTACGATGCCGTGATGATGATGAACTATGTATTGGGGGGCGCCTCGCTCTCCAGCCGGCTGATGGAGAACCTGCGCGACGCCCAGGGGTTGGTATATGGCGTGTACTCCACGCTGCAGGCCGGCCTGGGCGCCGGACCGCTCCAAATCCGCGCGGGGACGAATCCCGCGAACGTCGAGCGGTGCGTATCCTCGATCCTGGACGAGGTCCGCCGATTGGGCGCGGAGGGGCCCTCCGCCGAGGAGATCGAAGCGGCGAAGGGCTACCTGACGGGCGTATTTCCCGTTCGACTGGAAGCCAATTCGGGAGTCGCGGCGCAGATCCTGGCGGTGGAACTGTACGGGCTGGGCCCCGACTACATCGAGCGGTACGACTCGATCATCCGCGCCGTCCGCCGCGAAGACGTGGCGCTTGCGGCGCGGCGCTACCTTTCCGACAGCCGCTACGTCCTCGTCGTGGCGGGCGATCTACCGGAGGAACCCTCCCATGCGATCTAGCCGCGGTTGGCGCCGCATTCTCGTGGCATCTCTCCCGGCGTTGGCGGTCGCGGCCGGCCTCGTGGCGCCCGACCGCGCGGAGGCGCTTCGCCGATTCGTTCCGAGGGAGCATCCCACGATTCAGGCCGCCATCGACGCCGCCGCGGCCGGCGACACGATCTGGGTGGCGGCCGGTGTGTATCACGGCCCGATCGTCATGAAGAAGAAACTGGTCCTGTTCGGCGACGGGGGACCCGACAGCACGATCCTCGACGGCGGGGATTCCGTTCGCGTCCTGCACGTGGAAGGCGTACGCGGCGGCGCGCTGATCGGCTTCGGTATTCGAAGGGGAAAGGCGGTCGCCGGGGGCGGCGTCTATCTCCTCCGCGACTCGACGTTCAACATCGAAGCCTGCACGTTTGAGCGCAACTGGGAGTCCGCCATCGCCGCGTGGACCTGCCAAGGGATTCGCGTCGCCCATTGCCGCTTCGAGAAAAATCTGGGGAGCGCCATTCGGTGGAGCGAGACGATGGGGTTCATCCGCGGTTGCCAGTTCGTCGACAACAAGGGGAAGGGCGGGGCCGCGCTGGATTTCTATCATAGCGAGTTGCCGGTCGCGATCCGCGAATGCCTGTTCGAGGGCAACCGCGCCGAGTCGACGGTGGGGGGGGCCATTGCCACCGATTCCACCAAGGTGTCGTTCTCGAATTGCACGTTCATACGAAACAGCTCCGCGGTGGCGGGCGGGGCCATCGCCGCCATGGCCCGCTCGTTCGTCACCGTATCGCGCTGCGAGTTCCGGGAGAACAGTGCGGCGCAGGCCGGCGCGATTCATACCGACGCCTCCCAGTGTTTGATCGGCTTCTCGATCTTCGACTCGAATCGCGCCACGGCCGGCGGCGCCGCGATCGGATTTCTGGGGCGCCGCGACGCGAACATCAACCAGATCGTACGGAACAACACGTTCTACAAGAACAGCACCGAAGGAAACGGCGCGACCGTCTTCGCGGTCAAGACGTCGCCCGAGATCCAGAAGAACATCTTCGTGGTCGAAGGCGAGTCGCAGTTGGCCGTCGCGGGCCTCGAGTCGGCGCCTACCTACGAGTGCAATCTGATCCACGACCCTGCCGGCGCCGCGATCGGGGCGCTCCCATCCCGCGACACCTTCGTGGGCGATCCCCTCTTCTGCGACGCCTCTGCCGGAGATTTCCAACTGAGCGGCCTAAGCCCCGCTCTGCGGGCTCCTTGCGGACCGATTGGTGCGCGGAATCAGGGTTGCTCGACCTTCAAACTCCAACCATCCCGATAGCCGGATCATCTCTCCGGGAGTACGGAGACCCACCGGCTCGCCCCTTCGTGGTCCCATCCGGGAACCGGGCCCCCTGCCGGCGGGTACCCCACAGCGGGAGGCACCCCGGGTTCCAGCGTAAGGATCACACGAGGAGGGTCAAGATGATGTTTCGCAATCACTTGAGGCCGATTGGCCGCGTCGCCGCGGTCGGGGTCGCCATCGCCATGCTCGCCGCGACGAGCCCGGCCTGGGCGCACGACGACGACAGTGACGACGCGGGGAAGCAGGACAAGGAGTACGGCGTCAATCGCTGGCAGGCCGGCGATGACGAGGATGGGGACGTTCGCGTCTACCAGTGGAACGAAAAGGAAGACGGAGATGACGACGGCGACGTCCGCATCGTGCGCCGCCACTTCCAGAAGGCGGACGCGAAGGGCGGATTCCTGGGCGTCCAGGTTCAGAACGTAACGCGCGCGCTGCGTCGCGCCCGCGATCTCACGACCGACAAGGGCGCGCTGGTGAATCACGTGGAAGAGGATGGACCGGCCGACGATGCCGGCGTGAAGCGCGGCGACGTCATCATCGAA
>QJVW01000002.1 GCA_003235575.1 Candidatus Eiseniibacteriota bacterium
CTACGCCACCACCGGCTTCACGAGCCCCGCGCACTCCTTCGCGCGCGCCCGGCACTCCTCGATGTCCTCGCCCCACGCCAACGCCACGCCCATCCGTCGGCGCGTGAAGGACTCCGGCTTCCCGAAGAGCCGGAGATCGGTGCGCGGAAGGCGCAGCGCCTCGTCCACGCCCTCGAAGGCGATCCCCGCCGCGTCCACGCCGCCGTAGATCACCGCGCTCGCGCCCGACGACCGCAACTCCGTCGATACCGGAAGCCCCAGGATCGCGCGCGCGTGGAGTTCGAATTCGCTCTGGACCTGCGTGATCATCGTGACCATGCCGGTGTCGTGGGGGCGCGGGCTTACCTCGCTGAACCAGACGTGGTCGCCCTTGACGAAGAGCTCGACGCCGAAGATGCCGCGTCCGCCGAGCGCGTCGGTGACCTTCTTGGCGATATCCTGTGCCCGCTTTCGCGCCTTCGCCGTCATCGGCTGCGGCTGCCAGCTCTCGACGTAGTCGCCCTTCACCTGCACGTGACCCACCGGCTCGCAGTAGGCCGTGGTCGGCTTGCCGCCCGCGTCCAGCGAGCGAACGGTCAAGAGCGTGATCTCGTAGTCGAAATGGATGAGCTCCTCGACGATCACGCGCGCGCGCTTCACGCGCCCCGCGCTCATCGCGTACTCCCAGGCGGGATCGATGGCGCTGGCGTCCTGGAGCACCGATTGGCCCTTCCCGGACGACGACATGACCGGTTTCACCACGCAGGGGAATCCCAGGACGTCCGTGGCGTTCTTCAACTCCCGGGCGCCTTCCGCAAACGCGTAGCGCGAGGTCGGAAGCTTCAGCTCCTCGGCGACCAGACGGCGAATCCCTTCGCGATTCATCGTGAGCTGCGTCGCGCGCGCCGTCGGGATGACGGTGGCCAATCCCTCCGCTTCGATCCGCGCCAGCTCGTCGGTGGCGATCGCCTCGATTTCGGGGACGACGTAGTGAGGCCGCTCCCGCTCGACGATCGCGCGCACCGCGGCGGCGTCGGTCATGTCGACAACGTGCGACCGATGCGCCACCTGGTGGCCCGGGGCGTCCGCGTAGCGGTCCACCGCGATGACCTCGACGCCCAGCCGCTGGAGCGCGATGACGACTTCCTTGCCCAGTTCTCCCGCGCCGAGCAGCATGACCTTGGTGGCTTGGGGGGAAAGCGGTGTTCCGATTCGCAAAGGGTCCCTCCTTGTCGGATGCCGATCGTAGGTCGGGCAAGGGTAGGGGGATTGGGGCTGTGGCGCAACGGGTTGCCGGGGGGGTGCGCGCCGGGCGGAGACCTTCGGATACCTAGGATCGGGGCGTGCCGCCACCTAGGCTCAAGGCATCAGGTTGCCCCTCTTCGCCCGCCCGAGGGGCAGACAAGGAGGAAACGTCATGTCCAGCACCAAGGTCGCCGACCTCGCAGGGCCGGGAATCAGCACGTACGAAGAAGTCGAAAAGATCCTTCCCACCGGGTACGCGTCGCCCCTCGATCCCAAGGAGACGCAGTTCGCGATCCACGCCCTCAAGCGGTACATCGAGGACAACCTCTGCAAGGAGCTGAACCTCTTCCACGTCGAAGTCCCGTTGATCGTCAGTCGCGACAGCGGCGTCAACGACTACCTCGACCGCGACGGCTCGCGCACGCCGATCGAATTCCCGTGCGGGTTGGGACTCGAGCGACGGATCGACGCGCAGGTCGTCCAGGCGGCCACCAAATGGAAGCGAATGGCGCTCCGTCAGTTCGCGTGCAAGCCGGGAGAGGGGATCTGCACCGATATGCGCGCGGTCCGGAAGGATTACTTCCTCGATCACGACCACAGCGCGTACGTCGATCAGTGGGATTGGGAGCGGGTGATTACTCCGAACGAGCGCACGCTCGCCTATCTGAAGGACACCGTGTGCAAGATCTGGAAGGTGATCAAGGGCGCCGAAACCCACGTCCGGGACGCGTTCCCGAAGTTGAAACGGACCGGCGCGCCGGAACTGCCCGACGAACTGACGTTCCTGCACGCCGAGGAGATCCTCGACGCCTACCCCGACATGCCCCGCAAGCAGCGGGAGACGGCGATCCTCCAGAAACACCCGGCCGTGTTCATCATCGGGATCGGCTGGGTGCTGAAGGACGGCTATCCTCATGAGATGCGCGCCGCCGACTACGACGACTGGGTGACGCCGACCGTCTCCGCGGACGGACGCCCCATGCACGGCCTCAACGGCGACATCCTCGTGTGGAACTCCATCACCAAACGGCGGCACGAACTGACGTCGATGGGAATCCGCGTCACGAAGGAGACGCTCCGCGAGCAACTCGAAATCACCCGCCAGCTGGACTTCCTGCGACTCCCGTACCACCAGGCCATTCTGAACGACGAGATCCCGCTGTCGATCGGCGGCGGAATCGGGCAGTCGCGCACGGCCATGCTCCTGCTGCAGAAGGCCCACCTGGGCGAGGTCAGCGTGACGGTTTGGCCCAAGGAGCTCAACCGGATCTGCCACAAGAAGAACATTCACGTGCTCGAATAGGGTTTCGCATCCAGCCCGAGCACTGGAATCGCGCCGGCGTCGTCCCCCCGGGGGGCGGCGCCGGTTTCCGTCACAGATGGGCGCCGAGTGGGCTAGCGGCGGGAACTTACGTCACGCGCTACGTCGGGGCCACGGGGCGGTCGTGGGCGGCCAAATGGGCCGTGATTCGATAGATCTCGCCCTTTCGCCGCCGCGTGCGCGATCGCACGGGCCAACCCCTACGACTTGTTCTTCGCGTCGCCGCCCCGCTTGTCGCCGCCGTCCTGTTCCACCCTCCGTGCGACGGCCTTCTGCAGGTGGTCGAACACCATGTCGAGCCCCTGATTGAACACCGGGCGGATCATGTTCGCCATCCATCCGGTCGCGAGCCCGTTCCCCTCGCATCGAATGCGCGTCTTTCCTCCCGGCAGCGGCTGAAGGGCCACCTCGTACCAGGTCCCCTCGATCATGCTGGCGAGCGGGTATCCCTTCGGCGCCTGCTCCAAGCGGAACGAGAAGGCGTTTTCCGGCTTGAGCGCGATGATCCGGCTGACGGCGGTTTGCGGATCGCCGAGCCGGCCGTCCGCATCCTGGTGCGTTCGTACGAGCCCTCCCACCTTCAGGTCGACCGAGGCCTGCGGCGCGAGCCACGACCGAATGCCGTTTTCCGTGGTCAGGAGACCCCAGACGAGATCGGTGGGGCCTGCCAGCACCGCCTCGCGGACGTATGCATCCGATTCCGCCATGGCGTGCGGCGGCGGGGCGAGCGCGAGCGCCGCCAGGACGATTCCGGATATCATGAGTGGGCGCACGAGGACCTCCTGTTCGGGTGATGCGATAGAATACCCCGAATCGATGGCTCGGTTTCCCGGAATCGCGCTGCAGAAACCCGCGTGATCGGCCGATAGTTGGATGGCGCCCGAAACGGGGCGCCACGGAGCCGTGGCGTCGGGGCCTCGGCGCCTCTATGCTCCATGATATGAGCACCTCCACGAATCGGAGTCCGCACGTGTCCTTTGATGCACGGACCATCGAGCAATCCGAGGCGGTCGTCAAGCACGGCGCGCCGATCGCGCCGTACACCACCTTCGGCATCGGCGGTCCCGCCGACGTGCTGATCGAGGTCTACACCGAACAGGCGCTGCAACGGGTCGTTTCCGAAGCCATGGCCGGCGGCATGCGCTGGCTGCTGATCGGCGGCGGTTCGAATCTGCTCGTCGGCGATACGGGATTTCGGGGCGCGGTCATCGTCAACAAGATCGACCACGTGCGCGTCGAGGGAAACCGCATCGTCGCGGGCGCGGGCGCCGACCTGGGCGAAGTCGTGGAGGCGGCGCGCCGGCACGCGCTCTCGGGGCTCGAGTTCGCGATCGACATACCCGGCACGGTGGGAGGCGCCATCCGCGGCAACGCCGGCGCGTTCGGTCGCGCCATGGCCGATGTCGCGACGCGGATCCGGCTGCTGGAAGGCGCCACGCTGGTCGATCGCACGCCAGCGGACCTGGGTTTCGCCTACCGGCACAGCAACCTCAAGACCAACACGAACATCGTCGTGGAGACGGAGTACACGCTGGAACCCGGCGATCGTTCCGAGATGGACCGCATCATGGGCCAGCACGCCGCGCAGCGTGCGCGCCGACACGAGAAGGGACTCCATACGGCGGGCTGCTTCTTCAAGAATCCCGTGCTGCCCGATGGCAGCAAGATCGCCGCGGGTCAGCTGCTGGAGTCGGCCGGCGCGAAGGAGATTCGCGCCGGCAGCGCGGGCGTCCATGCCTACCACGCCAACTACATCGTCAATCAGGGGGGCGCCACCGCCTCCGAAGTGCTCCGCGTCGCGCGGGAGATGAAGCGCCGCGTCGAGGAAGCGAACGGCATCACGCTCGAGGAAGAGGTGATGATCGTGATCGACGAACCCGCCGCCGGCTCCGTCTAAGGCCCCGCTCCCGCCGCGGGCATCGCCGCCAGCGGCGGCGCGAGCCACTTCCAGGAACGAGCCTTCCGCGCCCCTTGACACCCCCCTGGCCCGCCGGTACCGTCGGGCGCCATGACGACCCCTGAACCAGCGAAGCGGCTGCAGGCGCTGCCACGCTATCTCTTTGCCGAATTGGAACGTAAGCGGGCCGAGGCGGAGGCGGCCGGCCGCGAGGTGATCGACCTTTCGATCGGTGATCCCGATCTTCCGACGCCGCCGCCGTTGCTGGAGAAGATCGCGGAGGCCGCGACGAATCCCGCGAACCACAAATACCCCACCAGCGCGGGAATGCCCGCCGCGCGCCGCGAAATCGCCGCCTGGTTCGCCGATCGGTTCGGCGTTGCCGTCGATCCGCTCGGCGAGTGCGCGATGCTGATCGGATCGAAGGAGGGCATCGGCCATTTGCCGCTCGCGATCCTCGATCCGGGCGACGAGGTGCTGATGCCGGATCCGGGGTATCCGGTCTATTTCGCCGGCGCCACGTTCGCGGACGCCACGCCGGTACGCTACCCCCTGCGCGAGTCGAAAGGATTCCTACCGGACCTGGAGGAACTCGATCGGCTGGCGACGCCGCGCACGCGCCTGGTTTGGGTGAACTATCCGAACAATCCCACGGGTTCGCTGGCCACCGGCGCCTTCTACGAGGCGCTGGTCGCGTGGGCGGAACGCCGCGGCGTCATCATCGCGAGCGATGCGGCGTACTCGGAGCTCTACTACGGCGACGCGCCCCCCAGCATTCTGGAGATTCCGGCGGCGCGTGGTCGGGCCATCGAGTTCCATTCATTCTCGAAGACCTTCAACATGACCGGCTGGCGCGTCGGGTTCGCCGTCGGTGCGCCGCACCTCGTCGGCGCGCTCGTTCGCCTCAAAGCGAATCTGGACTCGGGTGCGCCCCAAGCGATCCAAACCGCCGCCGCGTGGGCGCTGAAGGGTTTCCTCCCGACGCACGGTCCGGCATTGCGTGCCGTGTATCGCGAGCGCCGCGACGTCGCCGTCGAGGGGTTGCGGAAACTGGGTTGCCCCGTGTCCGAGCCCGGCGGCGCGTTCTACGTCTGGGGACGGGTGCCGGACGGCGAGCGTTCCATCGACTTCGCGGAGCGCGTGTTCGACCACACCGGCGTCATGCTCACGCCCGGCGTCGGCTTCGGCGAGCAGGGCGAAGGCTACTTCCGCATCGCCCTGACCGGCCCCGTGGCCGCGATCGAGAAGGCGCTCCATCTCCTCGAAGGGCTTGCGCCCTGGAAGGCGCCCCATGGCGTCGCCTCGTCGTCCTCGCGCTAAGCGCCCCCGCGTGGCCGCGTCGTTCGCCGTCGGCGAAGACTGGCTGCGGCTCCGCGGCATCCGCGCGTACGGCCATCTCGGCGTGCCGGCGCGCGAGCGCGCCCTGGGCCAGCGTCTGGAAGCGGACGTCGAACTCGCGTACCCCGCGCTGACCCGCCGCCGCAAGGATGTGCTCCGCGACGCCTTCGACTACGAGGCCGTGAACCGCTACGTTCGCGAGAGGCTCTCCCGTACGCGGCGTCGTCTCCTCGAGACCGCGGCGGAGGACTTGGCCATCGGACTCCTGCGCGCGTTTCCCGCCTCGCGGGTGCGTGTCCGGCTCCGCAAGCTTCATGTCCCGGTTCCCGACTTCGACGTGATACCCGAAATCGAATTGGAGCGAGTCCGATCGTGATCCGAACGTTCGTGGGCCTGGGGTCCAACCTCGGCGACCGGGAAGCGCAGATTCGGCGCGCCGTGGACGAGCTGGCGAAACTGCCGCGCACGACGATGGCGCACGTTTCGTCGCTCTACGACACCGATCCGGTCGGCGACATCGAGCAGCCGCCGTTCCTGAACGCCGTGGCGTGGCTGGAGACGCAGCTGACCCCGCGCGAGCTCCTGTGGAACCTCCTCCTCATCGAACAGCGGCTTGGCCGCGTTCGGGCCCAGAAGTGGGGCCCCCGAACGATCGACCTCGATATCCTCTTCTACGGCGTGTCGATCGTGGAGGAGGCGGATCTGGTGGTGCCGCATCCCGAGGCGCATCAGCGCGCCTTCGTGCTCGCGCCGCTGGCGGAACTCGATCCCGATTTCGTGCACCCGGTCACGAAACTGAGCATCGGCAAGATGCTGCGCCGCCTCAAGACCGACCGCGCCGTCCGCAAGGGCGGGCGAATCTGGACCTAGCCCGAAACGATCGCGACGTCAGGCGCCATGGATCTCCGCGGGAAGCACATTGCCATCGAGGGTGTGATCGGGGTCGGGAAAACGAGCCTTGCGCGGCTTCTTTCCGAGCGTACCGGCGCGCGTCTGCTGCTCGAGGCGCCCGACGCGAACCCCTTCTTGGAGAATTTCTACAAGGACCAACGCCGGTACGCGCTTCCGGCGCAGATGTTCTTCCTGGTGAGCCGGTACCATGAGTTGAAGGACCTGCGCCAGCCGGACCTGTTCCACAACGGCGTCGTCAGCGACTATCTGTTCCAGAAGGACCGCATCTTCGCGAATCTGAACCTGAACGACCAGGAACTGGCGCTCTACGACCAGGTCGCCGCGCTCCTCGAACGGGAGGTTCCGGCGCCCGATCTGGTCGTCTATCTCCAGGCCAGCAGCGAAGTCATCTGGAGCCGGATCCAGCAGCGGGGCCGCGCCTACGAACGGGCGATGGATCCCAAGTACACGGCGACGCTCGCGGAGGCGTACAATTACTTCTTCTTCCATTACAAGGGGGCGCCGCTCCTGATCGTGAACACCAATGACCTGAATTTCGTGGACCGGCGCGCGGACTTGGAGGAGTTGATCGCCCGTATGGAAGCCCACCGCGAAGGCGTGGCGTACGTGACCCCGGGCACCGAACCGGGGGCGGCGCTGTGACGTACGGCGGCCAGGACACGCGACCCAAGGTCACGGTCCGGACACTGCGCGAGGCGAAGGAGGCCGGCCGGAAGATCGTTTCGGTCACGGCCTACGACTATCCGACCGCCGTGCTCGTGGACCAGGCGGGCGTGGATCTCCTGCTGGTGGGAGATTCGGTCGGCATGGTCGTGCTCGGCTACGAGTCGACGATCCCGGTGACGATGGCGGAGATGTCGCACCACGTGCGCGCCGTCGCGCGCGCCCGACCGCGGGCGCTGCTGGTGGCGGACCTGCCGTTCAACTCGTTCCAGGCAAGCCCGGCCGATGCCGTCCGGAACAGCGGCCGGCTCATGAAGCGCGGCGCCGAGGCGGTGAAGCTGGAGGGGGGACAGCGCGTCCTGCCGCAGGTCGAGGCGATCGTGAACGCGGACATTCCGGTCCTGGGGCACCTGGGTCTCACGCCGCAGTCCGTCCACAAACTCGGGGGATACCGGGTGCAGGGTCGCGGACGGGAGGCGGCCGATGCGCTGCTGGAGGACGCGCTCGCCCTCGAGCGTGCCGGCTGCTTCAGCATCGTCCTGGAGGGAATCCCCTCGGAGCTGGGGGCCGAGCTGAGCCGGGCGCTTCAGATTCCCACGATCGGCATTGGCGCCGGGCCCGAATGCGACGGCCAGGTGCTGGTGCTCCACGACCTTCTTGGGCTCTCGTTCGGCAAGCCCGCGAAGTTCGTGCGGCGCTACGCCGATGTGGCGGGGGTCATCCGGACGGCCCTGGAGGCGTTTCGGGACGACGTTCGCTCCGGGGAGTACCCCAGCGCGTCCGAATCGTACGCCGCGGCGCCGGGCGCGAGCCAACCGCGCGAGGCGAAGCAGACGCCGGCCCCCGTCGTCCCCGAGGACAAGGCGTGAGGGAAGTTCTCCGCGCCGACGCGATGCGCGCGCTGGTCCGGCGCGCCCGGCGTCGCGGCGAATCGATCGGCTTCGTCCCGACGATGGGCGCGCTGCACGAGGGGCACCTGTCCCTGGTGCGTCGCGCGCGACGCGAGCACGACCGGGTGGTGGTCAGCCTTTTCGTGAATCCGCTTCAATTCGGGCCGCGGGAGGACTACCGCACCTACCCGAGGGATGCGGTGCGCGACGCGCGCCTTTGCAGAGCCGTGGGCTGCGATTGGCTGTTTCGTCCCTCGGCGACGGCGCTCTATCCGCTCGACTTCGAAACCTCCGTCCGTCCCGGGGACCTGGCGGCGCGCTGGGAAGGCGCCGAACGCCCGGGCCACTTCTCCGGCGTCTGCACGGTCGTGCTCAAGCTGCTCCACATCGTGGAGCCCGACGTGCTCTACCTCGGTCAAAAGGACGCGCAGCAGGCCGCCGTCGTGGCGGCGATGATGCGCGATTTCAACATGGCGACGCGGCTTTCGGTGGCGCCGATCGTTCGAGACCGGGACGGGTTGGCGCTCTCGTCGCGGAACGTCTATCTCAACGACGAGGAACGGGTCCGCGCGGCGGGGCTGCCGCGCGCGCTCCTGGCGGCTTCGCGCTTGGCGCGCCGGGGCGTGCGCGACGCGCGACGCCTGGAAGCCGAGGCGCGCGGGGTCCTTCGCCGCGAGGCGAAGCCCCAGCGGATCGATTATCTCAAAGTGGTCGATCCGAGGACGCTCGCTCCCGTTCGTCGCCTCGAGGGCCGCGGCCTCCTTCTCGCCTCCGTTCGGATCGGACGGACGCGGCTCCTGGACAACCGGTACCTGATTCCGAAGCGAGGCGCGCGTTGATCCCCGGGTTTCAGGCGGTGGTGCTGGCCGCCGGCATGGGAAAGCGGATGGGCAGCGATCTCCCCAAGGTGCTGCACGAGGCGCTGGGCCGGCCGATGGTTCACCACGTTCTCGACCGCCTCGAGCCGCTGGCGCCGGGACGCGTCGTGCTGGTGGTGGGGCACAAGGAGGCGCTGGTTCGCGCGGCGTGCGCCGCGCGCGGCGTCCACTTCGTGACGCAGAATCCCCAGCACGGCACCGGCCACGCGGTGCAGGTGGCGTGGGACGAGATCGCCCAAGGGGACGACCGCGTGCTGATCCTGGCGGGCGACATGCCGCTCGTCCGGACCGAGACGCTACGCCGCTTGCTGGAGCGCCACGCGCGCGAGGGGAACGGCGTGACGTTTCTCAGCGGCGCCCTGGCGGATCCGGCCGGGTACGGGCGCGTCATCCGCGACGCGAGCGGGGCCTTCGTGAAGATCGTGGAGGAGAAGGACGCCACGCCGGAGGAGCGGGCGGTCGCGGAGGTGAACTCCGGCATCTACTGCTTCGATCGCGCGCCGCTTCGCGGGGCGCTCGACTCGCTGCGCGCGGACAACAAACAGCGTGAGTACTACCTGACGGACACCCTTTCCTTCCTGCGCGGACAGGGACGCACCGTCGGGATCGAGCGCGCGACGCACGAGAGCGAATTGATGGGGGTCAACACGGTGGCGCAATTGGCCGAGGTGGAGGCGTTGATGCGCGCCGCCGGCGTCGCGGGCGAAGCGGGGAAGGGCGGGCGATGAACCGGCTGTGGGCGGGATGGCGCATGGCGTACATCAAGAAGGCGTCGCGGCCGAAAGGCGGCCGGCGGGAGCCGTGCCTCTTCTGCCGGCAGGCGAGGGCTCGCCGCTCGTCGAAGAGCCTGGTTCTGGCCACCTCCCCCTTGACCATCGTCATGCTCAACCTCTACCCGTATAATGTGGGGCACGTGCTGGTGGCGCCCCGGAAACACAAGGCGAGGCTGGCGGATCTGTCGCCGGAAGAGACGCTGGACCTCGGGGCGTGGCTGGCCTTGGTCGAAGGCGCGCTGCGGCGCGAGTACCGGCCGCACGGGTTGAACGTGGGCATGAACCTCGGTCGAACGGCCGGAGCGGGGGTGCTGGGTCACCTCCACTGGCACGTCGTGCCGCGCTGGAACGGCGATTCGAACTTCATGCCCGTGATCGCGGACACCAAGGTGCTTCCGGAGGCGCTCGACCGGACCTACGCGCGGATCCGCCGCGCGCTGGAAGGCGAGATGGCGCGCGCCGCCAAGCGGCGCCGTTAGCGCGCGGGCGGGCGGAGCGATGGCGAAGAAATCCTCCGGCCGGTCGCGGGTGCTGGACATCACGCTGGCCGCGCTGTTCGTGCTCGTCGCGGCGATGGTCGTGTCGGCGGCGCTCCGCGTCGGCCCGCAGACCGCGGGACGGCCGAAGCGGCCGATCCGGATCGAGCTTCTGAACGGGAGCGGGCGCACCGGGCTGGCGGGCGAGTTGGCGTCCTATCTGCGGGACGGCGGATTCGATGTGCTGGTCGTCAGCAACGCCGACCGTTCGGACTATCGCAACACGATCGTAGTCAATCGGACCGAGTGGACCGATCAGGGAACCACCGTGGCGGACTACCTGGGTACCCGCCACGTCATCCAGCAGATCCGCGCCCAGGAAATGATCGACGTCACGGTCATCGTGGGCCGAGACGCGCGGCGCTGGACGCAGCCGCGATGACCACCACGGGGCCCCCTAGCGGGGCCGGAATGACGAGGCTCGAGCGATGTTCAACCTGGGACCCCAGGAACTCTTCTGGCTCTTCCTGATCGTACTCTTTCTCTTCGGGGCGAAGCGCATCCCCGAGATCGGACGGTCGATCGGAAAGGGGATACAGGAATTCAAGAAGGGGATGAAGGAAGTCGAGACGGAAATCAACGGAAACGACAAGGGACCGTCCACCACGACGGGGGACGATCCCAAGAAGCCCTAATGTCGCTGCCGGCGGCCGATCCCGCCTAGACGTCGAAGAAATTCTCTCGGTAGTCCTTCACCTTCGCGGAGCGGCGCAGGTTCTGCATCCACTCGATGAAGAGGACCCGCTGGCGCTCGGTCATGAGCGTTTCGCGGATTTGCGGCGCCATCGCCGCGAATTCCTCTTCCGACGGTACCGTCCGTCCGTCGATGTGGAACAGGACCGCGCCCGGCTTGCCTTGTAGCACCGGCGTCCACTCGCCCGGGGTCTGGGCCAGCAACTGGCCCACGAGTTTCGCGTCCTGCCCCAGCGCCCCGATGAATCCGTTGCGCGTGACCCCGTCGGCCCGGCCGATCGTGATGTTGAAGCGCGCGGCAACCGCCTCTTCCTTCTCGCCGGCCAAGATGGCGGCCCGCGCCTGCTCGGCGGCGGCCGTCGCCCGCTGCATCTTCAGAGACCGAACGAGGGCTTTCTTCACGTCCTGGGTAATCTTGTCCAGCGGCCGGGGCCCCGCCTCGCGCCGCTCCAGGATCTGGTAGATGTACCAGCCCTGCTCCGAGGGGATCGGCCGGGACACCGAGCCGATCTTGGCCGAGAACACCCACCGCTCGATATCGGGGAAGCGCTGAAAGATGTCGTTCTGACTCTTCCCCAGGGCGAACCACTGAGATTCCTGGGCCTGATAGCCGTGCTTCGTGGCCGCCGCGGCCAGGCCGTTCTTCTTGGCGTCGTCGATGTATCCCGCGATCTTGTCGCGCGCCGCGCGGATGGCGGAGGCGCCCGGCTGCACGCGGATCGCGATCTCGTTGTAGTGGATCATGTCGCGCTTGGTCGTCGGATCGATCCCGCGTGAGTTCACGCGGAAGAAGTGGAGCGATCGCTCCTCCTGGATGATGTCGGAGATCTGGCCGACGGCCACGTCCTGCAGTCCCTGGCGGATCCTGGGGCGCAGTCCGTCGAACGGCGTCGGCGCGGGGATGGCGCCGCCGCGGACGTTCGACTGAATCTCGGAGTAGATCTTGGCGCGCGCTTCGAACGAATCCGGCGCCGCCTTCAATTCGGTCCAGACGGAGAGAAGGCGCTCCTTCGCCGCCGAGAAATCGCTGGCATCGGGAAGGCGCGGGACCAGGGAGACTTCGAGCTTCGCCTCCTCCGGGCCGGAGAAGTCCTCGATATGGGCCTTGTAGTACGACTCGATGTCGGCGCCGCCGATCTTCGTGGTGTCGATCGGGAAGGAGTCGGGGGCGAAGCGCAGGTAGCGAAGCGTCAGGCGCTCGTTTTGCAGCAGGAAGCGATCCCGGACGTCGCCGTCCGAGACGTGCGCCGCCGCGACCACCTGCTCCTGCAGCTTCTGGATCGGAAGCTGCGACGCGACGATCGCCTCGACCTGGCCCCACGGCACCTGGGAGTTGGGATTGTCCAACTCCGCGGAGTACTTGCGGAAATCGAACTGGCCGTTCGTCTGGAACGGCTCGGCCTCCACCAGGAACTGCGGCGGCGTGTACCGAACGGCGTTCTTGATCTCCTCGGGGCTGACGGTGATGCCGCGCTTCTTCGCCTCCTGGACGAGCAGCGTATTGCGCACGATTTCCTGCCAGGCCTGTTCGCGAATGTAGGAATCCTCGCCTTCCTGAAGCTGGCGGGTCTGCTGCAGTTGGTTCACCATCTGGTTGTAGGTCTGCTGAAACACCTCATACCGAATCGGCTGGCCGTTGATCTCGGCGACGATCCCGGCGGGTCCGCCGCCACCGCTCCTCGCTCCGGACATGTCGAACACGCCGCCCAGCTCGAGAACGCCGAATCCCACCAGGAACACGACGGCCGTGATCCAGATGATGATCTTCATGTTGTCGCGAAGGCCCTGCATCATGGTTCGGATACCCCTGTTTCGGTCGGAATGGAGACGTGAACGGCGCCCGCGGGCGCCGGATACGCACACGATCAGCCTATAAGAGTACCAACCCGCGGGTCGCCGGCGCAAGACCCGCCGGCGGTCCGGCGGCGCGGCGGCGGCGGGCGATCCGATTCGGGAAACGTATGCGGAACGGCAGTTTGCGGTTGACGCGACCGCGCGCTAGAGGCAACGTTCGGGTCGTGAGCGGACGCACCCCCTGCCGGAGGTCGATGTGACCCGCGCGGAAGCCCCCGATGTCGCGAAAGATCTTCTCCCCCGCGTGCTCGACGCGCTGGACACCGGCGTGCTCACCATCGACGAGGATCGCCGCATCGTCGCCATCAACGAGACGCTGGCGAAGGGCTGGGGCATCGCCGCGGAGGCCGTGACGGGGAAACCGCTCGGCGAGGTGTTCGAGCCCGAAACCGACCGCTGGTACCTACCCGAGCGCGGCTCCAAGGGCGAGCCGGGGCGCGCGACCCGCGAAGTGCGCGGCACGGTGGGAGACCGTGAGGTCCTGATGCGCTACAGCGCCACCTCCCTGGGGGACGACGGCGCCGTTTTGATTCGCGTCGAGGACTTGGTCGACGCCGACTCCGAAGAGGAGATCTTCCGGAATACCGAACGCCTGATTTCGCTGGGGGAACTGTCGGCCCGCGTCGCCCACGAAATCCGCAATCCCCTGACGGGCGTGCGCACGACGGTCCAATTCGTGACCTCGAAGATGCGGAGCGGCGACACCCGCCGCGACGACCTCGACGACGTACTCAAGGAGTTGGACCGGATCGAGCAGATCATCACGGACCTGCTGCTGTTCGCCCGCCCGCAGGCCGCGCGTCCTTCCGCCACGGACATGCAGGAGGTGGTGACGAAGGCGCTCGACAACGTCGAGCGACGGTTGCAGGACTCCGGCATCGAAGTGGAGCCCGACTTCGACGAAGGGCTGCCCCCGGTTCAGGTGGACCCCGACATGGCCCACCAGGTCGTCCTGAACCTGGTCATCAACGCGATTCAGGCCATGCCCGACGGGGGGACGCTGAGGGTCAGCACCGGATTGCGCCGGACGCGCTCGACCAAGACCTACGTCGACGTCATCGTGAACGACAGCGGCCCCGGCATTCCCGAGGACGTGAAGGAGAAGATCTTCGATCCGTTCTTCACGACGCGCTCCATGGGGACGGGCCTGGGCCTCTCCATCTCCCTGCAGATCGCGCGGGAGCACGGGGGAAACCTGACGGCGCGCAACCTGACGCAGGGATCCTCGTTCCGCTTCAGCCTGCCGGCCATGACGCCGGAGGAGGCCGCCGGGGCCGAAGAGGTCCGGGAAGAGCGGGAGAAATAGAGCCATGAAGCTGCGCGTACGCATCGCCGACGACGAAGAACTGATCCGCAAGTCTTTGGTGAAGCTGTTGAGCGCCGAGGGTTACGCGGTGGATGCCGTCGGCACCGCGGCCGAAGTGCTGGAGTCGGTCCGCCGCGATCAGCCGCACGTTTTGATTCTCGATCTGCGGCTGCCCGACGGGTCGGGGTTGGAGCTGCTTCCGCGCCTGAAGGCGCTCTCGCCCGAGATGAAGGTCGTCGTGATCACCGCGTTCGGCGATCTGCCCACGGCCGTCGAGGCGATGCGCCAAGGCGCCACCGACTTCCTGAAGAAGCCGTACGAGATGCACGAGATGCTCCTGGCGATGGAGCGGCTGAAGGCCGGGCTGGTTCGCGAGACGCAGCTGGACGCGTTCCGCCGCAGCGAGCTCGAGGCGTTCCTCAAGACGAAGATCATCGGAGAGTCGCCGGCGATCCGCCGCGCCTGGGAGGTGACGTCGAAGGTCGCCGCGAGCGAGGCGACCACCGTGCTGATCGAAGGCGAGAGCGGTACGGGCAAGGAGCTGGTGGCCCGCGCGCTCCATTTCGAGAGCGCGCGCCGCGACGCGCCGCTGATGGCGCTCAACTGCTCCACGTTCCAGGAGCAGCTGCTGGAGAACGAGCTGTTCGGTCACGAACGCGGCGCCTATACGGACGCGCGGGAGCCGAAGCGCGGCATCGTGGAATTGGCGGATCAGGGCACGCTCTTCCTGGACGAGGTCGGCGACCTGCCGGTCGGAACCCAGGCGAAGCTCCTTCGCTTCATCGAGGAGCGGACGTTCAAGCGCGTGGGCGGCGGCGCGGATCTCTCGGTCGATCTTCGCATCGTGGCCGCGACCAATCGCGACCTGGGCCAGTTGGTGAAGGAGGGGAAATTCCGACACGACCTCTTCTATCGCCTGAAGGTGGTTTCCATCGAGATGCCCCCCCTGCGGGATCGCGGCGACGACGTGCTGCTTCTGATGCGTCACTTCCTGGCGTTCTACAGCGAGAAGTTTCGGAAGCGATTCACCGAGCTCTCTCCGGAGGTGGAAGCGATCGCGCGCGTCTATCGCTGGCCGGGGAACGTACGCGAACTGCGCAACGTCTTGGAGCGGATCGTGCTCCTGGAGGACGACGAGCAACTCCGCGAGGACCACCTGCCGTCCGAAATGCTCGCGCAGTACGAATCGGTGCCGCGCGCGCTCCGCGAGGCGTTGGTGGCCCGCGGCGAAAACGACATCAACCTGCCGACGCTGTCGGAGGTCGAGTCCGAGCATATCCTGAAGGTGTTGGAGGCGACCGAGGGAAACCGGTCGCAGGCGGCGCGTGTGCTGGGGATTTCGAGGCAGAGTTTGATCGAGCGGTTGAAGCGAATCGCGGTGGCGCGGGGCACGTTGGAGGTGGGGCGGTAGCGGATCGTTCCGGCGACCGCGCCCTTCGACGCCACGTTTCCGGTTCCGTAGCCGGCCCGCAGAGGCTACGATACCCGGGACCGCCACCCGGCGGTGTCCATCCCTGAACAGGAGGTGTGCCATGGCAGCGCGCAAGGTCAACTACTGTTACGTGACGGTTCCGAACCGGGCCGGAAAAGGGGCCGAGGTATTGCGTGAGATCAAGGCCGCGAAAGTGAACCTGCTCGCCTACTCGGGATTCCCCGCGTCGGGCGGCAAGTCGCAACTGGACATGGTCGCGAGCTCGATCACGCCGATTCGGAAGATCGCGCAGCAGAACGGTTGGAAGATCAGCAAGCCGAAGAAGGGATTTCTGATCCAGGGGCCCGACAAGGCGGGCGCCGTCTATCGCAACATCCAGAAGCTGGCCGATCGCGGCATCAACGTGACGGCGGCGGATGCGGTGGCCGCGGGCAAGGGACGCTACGGAATGCTGCTCTGGGTGAAGCCCAAGGATTACACGCGCGCCGCACGCGCGCTGAAGGCGAAGTAGCGAGGTTTCGGTACTCGCGGGGCCCGGGCCGTCGTCACGGCTCGGGCCCTTGTTCGTTTCGGCGCGTCCGCGCACCGGGGGCCGGTCCTGCCCCCGAACGCGTTATCCCCCCGCAGCCACCTTCGCCAACACCGCCGCGAACCTCGAATCCCCCCGCAGCGACTCGAAACGGGGATCGGTATCCGCGGCGACGAGCCAGTGGCTGCGCTCCTTGAGGGCACGCTCGGCCCAGGTGATCGCGGTCTCTCGCTCTCCGAGCGCTTCGTAGGCGGACGCCATCTCGAGCGGCATGACGTAGCGCGCCGGAGTTTGCGCCTCCAACTCGGCCAGCACGCGGCGCGCCTCCTCCGGGCGCCCCGCCATCGCCAACGCACGGGATAGCGTCGGGTAGCAGCACAGCAGCCCCTTCGAGGTGTCGACCGCCTTCGTGGCCGAGGCGATGGCCTCGTCGGAGTGGCCGGCTTCGAGAAACGCCCAGCTCGCCATCCAATGCGCCACGTGAAAATCGGGATCGAAGTCGATCGCCTTCCTGTATTCGCGTATCGCGGTGTCGTGGTTTCCCTGGAAATATTCAGTCCACCCGTGGCTCATGGTGACGATGGACGAGAGCGGGTCGAGCGTTTGGGCGCGGGTGATCGCCGCGTAGGCCTCCTCGTACCGGCGTTCGAAGATCAGGACGTTGGCGTACCACAGGTGCCCGATGGCGTACTGCGGGTCGAGTTCGATGCCCTTCTGAAACAGCTCCTCCGCCTTGCGGCGGTCCCAATCGTAATAGAGGGAGACGTACGCCAGGGCCGCGTACGCGGGCGCCCACTGGGGGTCGAGCTCGATGGCGCGCGCGGCGGCCACGCGGGCGCGGGGAAAGCAGTCGGCCGGCGCGGTCATCGCGAAGAAGCCCATCAGATCGTAGGCGGTCGCCAGCGCGGCGTAGGCCGGGGGATAGAGCGGATCAATCTCGATGGCGCGGCGGAAGTATTCGATACCGCGCCGCATGCTCTCCTCGGTGCGTCGGCCGATGATCTGGCGGCCGCGCAATACGGCGTCGTATGCCTCGGGGTTCACCGTCTGGCTGGCGCCCCCGGCGGGAAATCCCGAGGAAGGCGTCGGTGGCGCGCCCGGCGGAGGCGGGGTGGTGGGGGTCGGGCGATACTCCGGCACCGCGCCCGCGCGCGCCTTGGGCGCGGCCGATGCGCCCGGATCCCCCGGCCGCGGCGCCGCCCCACGTCTCAGCGCCTCTTTCATCGCGCCCGCGCTCCCGAACCGACCGGCCGGCTCCTTTTCGAGGCATCGCCCCACGATGCCGTCCACCCAGCGCGGAATCTCCGCCCGATGGGAGGACGGCGCCGCAGCCTGCTTGTGGAGGATCTCGCCGATCAGGGCCGCCTGAACATCCGCTTCGAAGGGCCTCCGTCCCGTGGATAGCTCGTAGAGGAGGACGCCCAGCGCGTAGAGATCGGTCCGCGCGTCGGCCGGCTTGCCGAGCAGCTGCTCGGGCGCCATGTAGGGGAGCGTTCCCGTCAGCATGTTCGCGGCCGTGAGCGTTTCGGTGACGACGGTCGTCCCTGGCGCCGCCCGGAGCGCCGCCAGTCCGAAGTCCAGCACCTTCACCCAGCCCTTCGTCGTGAGGAGCACGTTCTCCGGCTTCAGGTCGCGGTGAATCACGCCCTGCTCGTGCGCCTCCTCCAGCGCCTCCGCCACGGCGAGGGTGATCGCGACCGCCTCCTCCACCGAAAGCGCCCCGTCCCGCAGCCGTTCCCGCAGCGTGCGGCCGCGCACCAGCTCCATGACCAGGTAGTCGGTGCCCGCTTCGCTGCCGAAGTCGTGGATCATGCCGATGTGGGGGTGATTCAGGCGGGACAGGGCGACCGCCTCCCGGCGAAAACGGCTTCGGGTGGTCTCGTCGAGGCTGCCTGCCGGCAGCACCTTCACCGCGACGTCGCGCTCGAGCCGCTCATCGCGGGCGCGATACACGACGCCCATGCCCCCGGCGCCGACTTCTTCGACAAGCATGTAGTGGGAAAGCCTGGTTCCGATCATGTCCGCGCATTGTAATGGAATGAGGTTGAAGGAAGGAGCGTCCGGCGGGAATTCGGCGCCTCGGTAGGATGCGCACGATCGCCGTAACCCCTTGCCGGGAATGAAGAAATTTGAGATAATAGTCGTCTAGTGTTCGCATCCTTGCGCTGCATCGAAAGGCTCTCGGCGCCCCTCGCCGGGATGGCCCTGGCCCTCAGTATTGCCGTCGACTGCGCCGCCGCCTCGCTCGACGGCTACGTGAAGTCGAGGCAGGCGGGCGAGTTGATTTCGTACGCCCAAATCTCGCTGACCCCCGAAGGCGCCAACGCCAACCAGGATCGCCGCCTTCCCGTCTGGCCCATCGCGACCGGATCCAATCAGGACGGTTACTACGCCTTTCGCTCGATTCCCGCCGCGCGGTACGTCCTTCGCGCGCGGGCCTTCGGGTATGTCGAACGCACGGTGACGATCGATCTCGGAGACGCTCCCACGCGGCTCGATGTCCTGCTGGAGGTAGAGCCGATCCGAATTCCGACCGTGGATGTCGATGGCGCGCGCGAGGAGGAGCAGAGGACGGAACACCCCCCCGGCCTCATCCAATTGTCCGCGAAGCGGCTGCAACGGCTCCCGGCGGTGGGGGAGCAGGATCTGATCCGCAGCCTCCAACTCCTGCCGGGCGTGCAGGCCGCGTCCGACCTGAGTAGCGGGCTCTACATCCGCGGCGGCGGACCGGATCAAACGCTGATCCTCCTCGACCAGGTCCCTCTCTACAACCCGACGCACGCATTCGGCATCTTCTCCACGTTCAATCCCAGCGCGACCAAGGACGTCTCCCTCTACAAGGGCGCGTACCCCTCGCAGTTCGGCGGGAGACTGGGGTCGGTGCTCGACGTTTCGAATCGGGAGGGAAATCGCCAGCAGTTCCGCGCGGCCGGGGGCGTCAGCCTCATCGCGGGCCGGCTCACCGCCGAGGGACCGATCCAGAACGGCTCGTGGATCGTCTCCGCGCGCCGAACCTATCTCGATCCGATCCTCGATGCCGTGCGCAACGACAGCACGGAGGTGCCTTCCTACTACTTCTACGATGTGAACGCGCGGATCAATCGCTCGCTCGGACCCGCCGACAACGTGGTGCTCTCCGGTTACCGCGGCCGCGACGTCCTTCGCCTCGATCTCGATCGTGGCAGCTATCTCGACGTCCGTTGGGGGAACGCCGCCGCGACGGCCAAGTGGACCCACGTCTACGGTCCCCGCTTGTTCGGCAATCTGCTCCTTTCCGCGAGCGAGTACCGGAGCGACACGGACGTGCAGATCTTCACCACGCCGCTCCGATTCTCGAACCGCCTGTTCGACGTTACCGCCAGGGCCGACATCGACTGGCATCCCTCGCCGGCGCACGAGGTGGACGCCGGGGTTTCCGCATCGCTGTACGAATTCCGATTGGCGCGGGACGTGAACCGGGTGCCCCAACCGTCCTTCGACCAGAGCCCGGGATCCGTCACGCTCTATGCCGAGGATCAGTGGAAACCGACGTCGCGCTGGTCCATTCGCCCGGGATTGCGCGCGGAGGTATTCGGCGCCAGGGGAAGGGTGGGCCTGGAGCCGCGGCTCATGATCGGCCGGATGCTCTCGCCGACCGTTCGGGTGTCGGCCGGAGGCGGCGGCTACTCGCAGCACCTGCAACTCGTCTCGACCGAAGGCTTCAGCGGCGGCGATTTCTGGGTGCCGATCGACCAGTCGACCCAGGCGGGGCGGTCGTGGCAGACGGTGGGCGGCGTGGAGTGGGAGCCGTCGCCGCGCTATTCCGTCGCGCTCGAGGGGTACTACACCTGGCTTCGCCACCTGGTCCGTCTCGACAGCGGTCGGGCGCCCGGCGCCGCGGGCGAGACCACCGAGGACATCTTCCTCACCGGCGGCCGCGGATGGGCATCCGGCATGGAGCTCTTCGCGCGGAAGCGGACAGGCCGGATCACCGGCTGGATCGGCTACACGCTCGGATCGAGCCGGAGAACGTGGGCCGACGTCAACCAGGGGAACGAATTCCCGCCGAAGTACGACCGGCGGCACGATCTGAAGATCGTGACGCAGGTGGAGGGGAAGAAGTGGTCCTACGGGCTGAACTTCCTGTTCGGGACCGGACAGGCATTCACGCCGGCGGCGGCGCGGTACGAGCTGACGGTGCCGGGCACGGAGCAGAACCGCGATTCGTTCCTGCTGCCGGGACCCAAGAACAGCGCGCGGCTGCTTCCCTACCACCGCATGGACGTCAGCGTGACGCGGCACGGGTCGCTGTTCGGTTCGCGGGCCGACTACTTCCTGCAGATCTTCAACGTCTACAACCGGCGCAATGAGTGGTTCATCCAGTACAACACCGACGGCCGGAGCACGGACGTCAAGGTCGTTCACCAATTGCCGATCGTGCCCACGTTCGGTATCAACTTCGCGTTTTGAGGATGCGTCGCGACACGGCGTTGATGCTCGTCTTGCTGCTGCTTGGCTTCGGCTGCTCCACGGAACGGGATCCGCGGGATCTTCTGGCGCCGGGCCAGGTCGGCGTCATCGTGGTCGACGCGCAGCTGGTCGTCGGGAAGAGCATGCCCAGGATCCGCCTTGCCGAGACCCAGGCCCCGGATCAGCCGTACGTCCGGGGCATGGCGGGCCTCGACGGCGCCTCGGTCGAAGTCCGCAGCTCGGAGGGTGACGTGATCCGGTACGGTCCGACGTCGGCGGAGCCCGGGATGTACGGCGCGACCGACGCCCCATCGGGGTACCTCGTCCGGCCCCACACCACCTACGCGTTGCGGGTCGAGGCGGCGGACGGCCGGGTCGTGACGGCGGAAACGACCACGCCCGACCTCTTCACGGTGCGGGACTGGCTCCTCCTCGACGATACGGGGCTCACCGTGCGCCGGCGTCTCGCCACACGTGCTGATTTCGGCGGGGACGGCGACAGCGTCTACCTCGCGGCGTCGAACCAGCTGGTGTATCAGGACGGCCTTGTGGAAGCGCGGTTCGACGGCGGTGGAGCGCAGGGATATCAGATCGGGCTCGTCAGTCTCGATGCAGGCTCTCCGATCGTCATCGAAGCGGACTTCCTCGGCCCCGAGGAACTCGCCAGGCTCGAGCGTGAAACGTCCTGGCCTCCGGTCGACGCCACCGACGCCTCGATGAGGTTGCCCTGGTACTCCGTCTTCTTCGAGGGTCGGTACGACATCAAGATCTTCTCGTTGGATCGCAACTGGTACGACCTCTCACGCTCGATTCAGTCGTTCGGAGGTTCCACGATCGGATTCGGCTCGACCGCGGGCGACGACTTCGAGCGGCCGATCTTCCACGTGAACGGAGGCATCGGACTCTTTGGCTCCGCTTCGATGGACGAGACAGGAGTCACGATTCATCCGCGACCGTGATCGACCGCGCGTGACGCGCGCGATCGACTGTTGTGTTTCACGACATGTCGCGTTTCTTCACACCACGCACGTTTCACTCGTAGGCATTCCCCATTACGCAATCTTCTGTCCAATCTTCTGACACCTTCCACGCACCGCGCCTCGCGCGCCGATCGTGCATCGGTCGCATGAATCAATCTCGCTAACTTCAACGAAACATTCGATCTGACGTGCGCATCGCACGGTGAAATGCGTCGATCGTGCGTTTTGGCATCAATCCTGCATTCCATTAGATGCCGATGACGCATCGGAGAACAGGAGGAGGTGAGGGTTGCCCAAGTCGGTCCTTATCGTGGACGACGAGAAGCTCTTGGTTCGCACCCTCTCTAAGGTTCTACGGGAATCGGGATTTCGCACCGCCACCGCCGGATCGGCAGAGAGCGCGGAGCGTCAGGCGTTCGGGGATCCATCATTCGATTTGATCGTGCTCGACAACCGCCTCCCGGGGGAGAGCGGGGTCGAGATGGTTCGTCGCTTGCGAGACCGGGCGGTCACATCGAAGTTGATTCTCATGACGGCGTATGAAACGCCGGATGTCAAAGCGGAAGCGAAACGGCTGAAGGTGGATCGGTACCTCCGCAAGCCGTTCGATCTGACGGTGCTGGTGGATGAGGTGGTGGGGCTGATCGGGCCCGCGGACATGGATGCCGGGGGCTGAAAAGCGAACAAGTCCAAACGTGAGGGGAGGTGAACTGAATGCCGGCGAAGAAGAAGAAGAAGGCCGCTAAGAAGAAGACCACGAAGAAGAAGGCCACCAAGAAGAAGAAGAAGTAGCTTAACGCGGATTGGGCACGTCCTCAGAGGCCGCTCGGTGCATGCCGGGCGGCCTCGCGTTATGATAGGGCGTGCCCAAGCCCCGATCCGCGCCTTCCTCGCATCCCGTTCCCGCCGCCGCCCCGGCCGCGCCGATGGTCCGGCTGCGGGGCGCGCGCCAGCACAATCTCAAGAACATCGACGTATCCTTCCCGCAGGCGGCCCTGACCGTCGTCACGGGCGTCAGTGGTTCGGGGAAGTCGTCCCTCGCGTTCGACACCATCTACGCCGAGGGGCAGCGCCGCTACGTGGAATGCGTTTCCACGTACGCGAAGCAGTTCCTCGATCGCCTGCCCCGCCCGGATTACGACTCGCTGGAAGGGCTTGCGCCCGCGCTTGCCATTCGCCAGGGCGGGGCGGCGCAGACGGGCCGCTCCACGGTCGGGACGGTCACCGAACTGGCCGACTACCTTCGTCTCCTGCTGGCCCGAATCGGTGAGACGCGCTGCGGGCGCTGCGGCCACGCGGTCCCACGCCACAGCATCGATTCGGTGCTGGAGGCGGTGCTGGCCGCGGGCGGCGAGGAAGTGACGCTGTCCATCGTCTATCCCGCTCGGTCCCAGGAGAAGCCGGCGGCGCTCTGGGAGCGGGCGCTGGCGCGCGGCTTCCTGCACGCGCGCCCCGCCGGAACGGACGGGTGGCGCCGGCTGGACGAGCCGCCGCCGCCCAAGTGGCGGCCGCCGATCGAGGTCCTGGTCGACCGGACGCGGACCACGCCCGAGAACCGGATGCGCCTTCGCGAGGCCTTGGAACACGCGTGGCGCGAGGGGGGCGGCCGCGTCACCGTGGAGCGGGCATCGGGTGAGCGCGCCACGTTCGCCGACGGGCGCGTGTGCGAGTCGTGCGGCCGCTCCTTTCCCGAGCCGCGGCCGCAACTCTTCTCCTTCAATAGTCCCTACGGAGCCTGCCCCGAGTGCCGGGGGTTCGGCAACGTCTTGACCTTCACGTTGGAGCGGGTTGTTCCCGACCCCGGCAAGACGATCCTCCAGGGGGCCCTCGACCCCTGGGCGAACTCCTGGCGCGGACATTTCATGCCGAAACTTCGCGCCGTCGCCGAGAAGCACGGGATCCCGCTCGACCGGCCCTTCCGCTCGTTGAGCCAGGACCATCAGCGGATCCTCCTCCACGGAGAGCCCGGGTTCCGCGGCGTCTTTCCGTTCCTGAACCGTCTCAAGGAAAAGTCCTACAAGATGAGCGCGCGGTTCCTCGTGAAGCGGTACCAGGAGCAGGTGATCTGCGGCACGTGCCGCGGCATACGGCTGAAGCCGGAGGCGCTCGAGGTCTACGTCGGCGGCAAGAACATCGCGGACCTCGTCACCATGACGGTCGGCGGGCTGCGCGATTTCATCGTCGATCTCGACCTCGATCCCGTGCGAGCCCAGGTCGCCGCGCCCATCCTGGCGGAGCTGCGCGGGCGGCTGGAGTACCTATCCGAGACCGGGCTCGACTATCTGACCCTCGACCGGGCGTCCAAGTCGCTCTCGGGCGGAGAAGCCCAACGCATCGAGCTCGCGAACGCCCTGGGCGGCAGCCTGAGCCACGCGCTCTACGTGCTGGACGAGCCGACGGTGGGATTGCATCCGCAGGACACCGAGCGGCTCATCCGTGTTCTCCACCGCCTCCGCCGGCGCGGGAATACGCTCCTGGTCGTCGAGCACGACGCCGACGTGATCGCCGCGGCCGATTGGATCGTGGAATTGGGCCCCGGCGCCGGCGAGCGGGGGGGGCGGCGGCTCTACGAAGGGGCCAGCGCCGCCTGGCCCGGTCGCGACAGCGCGGTCGACTTCCCCGCGCGCGACAAGAAGTTCAGGCTCCCGGACCCGAAGCGCGCCGCCGGCTGGATCGAGGTGCGCGGCGCCCGGGAACACAATTTGAAGAGCATCACGGCCCGATTCCCGATCGGCGCGCTCACCGGAGTTTGCGGCGTGTCGGGATCGGGAAAGTCCACGCTGGTCGAGGAGATCCTCTACCGCGCGTCCGCGCGCGCCGTGGGGGAGTCGGCGCCCGCGGCCGGAGCGCATGACGAAGTTCGGGGACTGGAGGGAATCGCCCGGGTGGCGCTCGTGGATCAGAGCCCCGTGGCGCGATCCCTTCGATCCAATCCCGCGACGTTCGTGAAGGCCTTCGACAAGATCCGCGAGCGGTGGGCGAAGGCGCCGCTCTCGCGCGAGCGGAAGTACACGCCGGGGATGTTTTCGTTCAACGTCGCGGGTGGGCGGTGCGATGTTTGCGAAGGGGCGGGCGTCACCAAGGTGGAGATGTTCTTCCTGGCCGACATCTGGGTTCCGTGCGACGCGTGCCTGGGACGGCGCTATCGGCCCGACATCTTGGAGGTCCGCGTCCACGGGCTGTCCATGGATGAACTCCTCGACCGAACCATCGAGGAGGCGCTCCACCTCTTCTCCGGCGAACCGGACATTCAGGAGCCTCTCTGGATGCTGGAGCGCGTCGGCCTGGGATACCTGCGCCTGGGTCAGCCGTTGACGACGCTGAGCGGCGGGGAGACGCAGCGGTTGAAACTGGCGCGAGAACTCTCCGGCCGAAACGCCTCCGATACCCTCTACATCCTCGACGAGCCGACCGTGGGCCTGCACCGTCGTGATGTCGCCGTCCTCCTGCGCGTGCTGCACGAACTGACGCGTCGCGGTGGAACGGTGATCACCGTGGAGCACAACCTCGACTTCCTGGCGGCATGCGACTGGCTGGTGGAACTTGGTCCGGGGGGTGGGAACGAAGGGGGGAAGCTCGTGGCGGCGGCGGCGCCGGGTCTTCTGATGGGCGTGGACGGATCGCCGACGGGCGCCTACTTGAAGAAGAGCACCAGCTGAGCGTAGTCCAACGGGCGATGGCTGGGGATGGTGAGCCGGCCCCGGAGCGCAACGCCCCAGCGTTCGCTCAGATCCGCCTCCAGACCCGCGACGCCGTGCATCTTCGCGAAGGCGCGGGCATGGGAGGCCCAATCGTCGAATCCCACGATGTCGGCGAACTGGACCACGAGATGGCCCCCGAACCCCGCTTCCAGAATGGGACGGATTCGCCCGGTTCCTCGCAGGAGCTTTCGAGGGCTCGCGAACCAGTACACGCTCGCCGCGCCTTCCGTCAGGTAGTCCTTGTGCCCGCCCGCGAGTTCGATGTGGAGCGAATGGTCGAAGCGCGCGTCCCTCGAGACGCGCCGCCGGTACGCGATCGTTCCCAGCCAATCGAAGTAGTCCTCGGGCGCCGCCACGCCGAACTCGAATCGATCGGGATCTCCGGCCTGGAGGCGAATCAGGGCGGCCGCCGCCGAGTCGGATGCGGCCATGGCGGCGGCGACCGCCGCGGAATCCGCGGGGGAGAGGCCGGATGGGGCAGGCTGGCCGAGCACGGGCCGCGGGTCGATCTCCGCGAGCAGGGCAGCGCCGGCGAGAAGCAACACGACGAGGCGGACCGGCATCCGTCGGCCGATCATTCGACGACCACGTCGCTCGTCGATTGGAAGTCGCCCGACTTGAAGTAGACGCGGTAGGTGCCCGCCGGAACGCCCTTGCCCGCCGCGTCCTTGAAGTCCCAAGCGACGGGGGGCTGTCGGAAGAATCCGGGAAGCGTCGCGAGTTCGTCCTGATCGAGCAGGACCTTCACGAGTTTCGCGCTGCCATCGAAGACGGCGATCAGGACGCGCGCGTCGTTGGGAAGCGAGAAGGAGATGTTGTACGTCGGCACCGTGCCGTTGGGAAGGAGACCCACGCCGGCGCATATCGTGATGTCGCTGCTCACGCCCGTGAACTTGCCGCAGGCGGACCACGACGTCAGCTCAGAGCCAGGGAAGAACGGTTGTCGCGCGTGGATGGGATTCGAGTTGCAGCCGACGAGCGCGAGGCACGTCACAACGAGAATGAATCTCAGAAGCTGTGAACTCCTAGCCGGTCGACGGAGTGGGGGCGGGAAAATAGAGGAGGAAGTTCCCCGCACATCCACGTGAGTCGCAAGCTAAAACCCCGCAAGAAAAACCGGCTTGTGGGACTAGGTCTTGGCCGCGGATTGGGCACGAGGCGGCAGGGAACTCCGCTCGACTTACAAAAGTAGCGATATTGCCTTCCGCTGTCAACGAAAATGTACTCCGTTGGGATGAAAATTTGACCGGAGGACGGTTTGCGGTAGACTCAGCCGACGCCCGGGGGGGCGGTCCCCGTCCCCTGGGGGCGCCCCGGATCGGGGCCCACGATAAGGTTGCCGTAAGTGCCGATTCGATGGTAGGCTACTGCGTTTATGTCGCCCGGGATAACGTCCTCCCCCAGCCGAGCCTGACACCATGTTCGAAAGCCTGACCGAACGCCTCCACGGGGTGTTCCAAAAACTCGTCGGCCGGGGAAGGTTGAGCGAGCAGGATGTCAAGGACGCGCTGCGCGAGATCCGGCGCGTGCTGCTGGAGGCCGACGTGAATCTCGACGTCGCGCGCGACTTCCTGCGCGCGGTCGAGGCGCGCGCCGTCGGCGCCGACATTTTGCAGAGCGTCACGCCCGGCAATCAGGTCGTGAAGATCGTTCACGAGGAACTGGTGACGCTGCTGGGCGGGCCGGCGCCGTCGGGAATGCAGTTCCCGTCGAACCGCGCCGCCGTGCTGTTGCTGGCGGGACTCCAGGGTTCCGGCAAGACGACGACCGCGGCGAAGCTGGCCAAGCACTGGGCGGGGCGTGGCAAGCGCGTGCTTCTCACCGCGCTCGACTTGCAGCGACCCGCGGCCATCGATCAGTTGGAAGTGCTGGCGACGTCGATCGGCGTGCCGGTTCACCTGGACCGCGAAACGAAGGACCCGGTCGCGCTGGCCGTCGCGGCGCGGCGACGCGCGGATCGTGAAGGATTCGATCTGCTCGTGGCGGATACCGCGGGGCGTCTGCACGTGGAC
Organism: Candidatus Eiseniibacteriota bacterium; assembly: GCA_003235575.1. Classification (GTDB taxonomy): domain Bacteria; phylum Eisenbacteria; class RBG-16-71-46; order SZUA-252; family SZUA-252; genus SZUA-252. Next base: position 27,389 of record QJVW01000002.1, read on the forward strand.
GACGCGCTGATGGACGAGGTGGCGCGGGTCCATGCTTCGCTGGAGCCGACGGAGACGTACCTCGTGCTCGACGGCATGACCGGCCAGGACGCGGTGCAGAGCGCGCAGGTCTTCACGGGGCGGCTCCCGGTGACCGGGTTCGTTCTGACGAAGATGGATGGCGACACCCGTGGCGGGGCGGCCATCTCGCTCCGAGCGGTGGCGGGTGCGCCGATCCGCTGGCTGGGCGTCGGGGAGAAGGTGGACGGACTGGAGGCGTTTCACGCCGACCGGCTCGCCTCGCGGATCCTGGGCATGGGCGACGTGCTCACGCTGGTGGAACGCGCCCAGGAGCGCCTGGACGTCGCCAAGGCGGCGGAGCTGGAGAAGCGGCTCCGCAAGGACCGATTCACGCTGGAAGACTTCCTGCAGCAGTTGCAGGAAATGAAGAAGCTGGGACCGTTGGAAGAGATCGTGAAGATGCTACCCGGCGTCCGGTTGCCCGCGGGGGCACGCGTGGACGAGCGGGAGATGAAGCGCACCGAGGCGATCATCCTGTCGATGACGCCGCTGGAGCGCGAACGTCCGAAGGTCATCGACGGCAGCCGCCGCAAGCGCATCGCGCGCGGGAGTGGCACCACGGTGCAGGACGTGAATCGCCTGCTTCGGCAGTTCGAGCAGGCCCAACAGATGATGAAGCGCCTCGGCGGGAAGCGTGGGAAATTCCCGATGGGAGTCCGCTAGCCAGGCCGAGCATCGTCGCCACAGCCACGGAGGAAGCAAGGAATGCCTGTTGTCATCCGATTCAAGCGAGCGGGCGCGAAGGGTCGTCCGTTCTACCGGGTGGTCGTTACCGACTCCCGCAACCCGCGCGATGGCCGGTTCATCGAGCAGCTCGGGTACTACGACCCGCTCACCACCCCTTCGACGTTCAAAGTGGATGCGGAGAAATTCGCCAAGTGGGTTCGGCACGGCGCCCAGCCCTCGGAATCCGTGGCGGTGATGGTGGCCAAGATCGCTCCCGAAGCGCTGCGTCCTGCTCCGGTGGCCCGTCCGGCCGCTGCCGCGGACGCGCCGGCGGCGGCGAAGCCGGCGAAGAAGAAGGCGGCCGCCGCGAAGAAGAAGACCACCGCCAAGAAGAAGGCGGCCACGAAGGGCAGTGAGAAGAAGGCCAAGGCGCGTGCGCGGGCGAAGGCCACCAAGGGCGCTCCCGCGAAGCCGAAGGCCCCCAAGAAGTCCAAGAAGTAGGGATTGGAGCGTCCGTCGTGAAGAATCTCATCGAGTACTGCGCGCGCCACCTGGTGGATCACGCCGAGGGCGTGCACGTGGACGAGCGGCAGAGCGGGGACACGATCGTCCTGACGCTGCGCGTGGCCCCCGGAGATCTGGGAATGGTCATCGGCCGCGAGGGCAGCACGGCCCAGGCGATGCGTACGCTCCTTTCGGCCGCGGCCGCCGCGAAGGGAGTTCGGGCGACCCTCGAGATTGCCGACTGAGCCTGTCGACGGGGCGACGCCGATTCTGGTCGGCATCGTCGCCCGGGCGCACGGGCTTCGCGGCGAAGTCGTCGTCGACCCCACGACCGATGCGCCGGGACGCTTCGCCCCCGGGCGTTCGCTGACCGCGAGCGCTTCGGACGGCACGACGCGCACGCTGACCGTCGCGACGTCGCGGCCCTTCGGACAGCGCTTGCTGGTGCGGTTCGACTCCGTCGATTCGCGGGACGCCGCTCAGGCGATGCAGGGCGTCGCGTTGACCATTCGCCGCGATGAGGTCGAGGCGCTGCCCGAGGGCCGGTTCTACCGGTTCGAGCTCGTGGGCCTGGAAGCGCGAACCCCGGAAGGAACCCTGCTCGGACGCGTGGAGGAGGTTTTCGCCACCGGGGCGAACGATGTGCTGACCGTGCGCGGAGCGGGCGGCGAGATCTTGATTCCCCTCCTCGACACGGTCGTCCGGTCCGTCGACCTCGCCGCGGGCTCGATCGTCCTCGATCCGCCGCCGGGGCTGCCGGGGATGCCGGGCAACGCGGAAGGGGAGTAGCGTGCGCGTCTCGATCGTGACGCTCAATCCGGGCTTCTTCGCGGGGGCCCTGGACGAGGGAATGATCCGGATCGCCCGGGAAAAGGGCATCCTCGACGCGGCGCTGGTCGCCATTCGGGACTTCGCGACCGACCGCTACGGCACGACCGACGACTACCCCTACGGGGGGGGCGCCGGGATGGTCATGAAGGTGGACACGATCGTGGCCGCCGTCGACAGCGTGCGGAACGCCGTTCCGGGCGCGCAACCCCGGGTGCTGGTCACCAGCCCCCAGGGTCGCCCGCTCGACCAGGGGTGGGTGCGCGAATTGGCGCGAGAGCCCCATGTCGTGGTGGTTTGCGGCCGTTACCTGGGCATCGACGAGCGTGCGATCGAGGCGCTCGCGGCCGAGGAAGTCTCGATTGGAGACTACGTTCTGTCCGGCGGGGAGCCCGCCGCCCTGGTGCTGCTGGACGCCGTGGCGCGCCTGCAACCCGGCGTCCTCGGTGACGAGGAGTCGGCCCGGGCGGATGCTTTTTCGGAGGCGCTCCTGGCCGCGCCCGTTTATACTCGCCCGGATTCGTTTCAAGGGCTTGCCGTCCCGGAAATCCTGAAGGGCGGCAACCACGAGGAGATCCGGCTCTGGCGGCGCCGCAACGCGCTGCGCC